>NVSP01000103.1 GCA_002732755.1 Phycisphaera sp. | reverse complement strand
TCATTCATCACGCAGCTTCGGCTTCGTCTCGGGAAATAATTCCCCGTACTCCCAAGGAACTCGGCACATGCGGATCCTCGTGCTGGCACCACAACCCTTCTACATCGATCGGGGCACTCCGATCGATGTCGACATCCTTGTCCGCGCTCTGTGCGAACTCGGGCACGAGGTCCACCTTGCCACGCTCCACGCAGGCGAAGACCGAAGCTATGAGGGCCTGACCATCCACCGCATCGAAGCACCCAAGGGTGTCGGCATGCCTTCGCCGGGCTTCAGCGGCGCCAAACTCAAGTGCGGCGCCAAGCTTTATAAGCTCGCAAAGAAGCTCATCGGCGAGATCAAGCCAGATGTCATCCACGCCGGCGAAGAGGCAGTCTTTATGGCGCGCTGGTTCAAAGCCAAGCACAAGATCCCCTATGTCTACGACATGGATTCCTCGATCGCCCAGCAGATGATCGAGCAGACAGGCATACTCAAGCCGGTGTCGTTTATGTTTCATGCGTTCGAGGGCATCGGTGTCAAGGGCGCGATTGCCTGTGCGCCCGTGTGCCACGCGCTTGCTGAGCTTGCCAAGAAGCAGGGCGCCAAACAAATCGTCACGCTCCACGACATATCACAACTCGAGGTTGAATCACTCAAGCCCACCGGCTGGCTCCGTCAGAAGTGCGGCATCGGCACGGACTCCACACTCCTCGTCTACTGCGGCAACCTCCAGACCTACCAAGGCATCGACCTGCTCATCGAAGGCATGAAACACGCCTTGGACACKGGCGCAGATGTCGATGCTGTCATCGCCGGCGGCGAACCGGAACAGATCCAGGCCTACACCGCCAAGGCCGACAGCCTCGGCATCGGCGGCAGGGTCCACCTCATCGGCCGCTGGCCCGCCGACACACTGGGCGATCTGCTGATCGAGGGAGACATCCTTGCCGCCCCACGGACGAGGGGCATCAACACGCCTCAGARGGTCTTTCCGTATCTTCACACGGGCAAGGCTGTGCTCGTGACGGATCTTCCGACGCACTCACAGATCCTGACTCAAGAGGTTTGCCGTCTCGCACCCGCAGAACCGACGGGCTTCGGCGATGCGATCGCGGAACTAGCGGGCGACAAAGAATTGCGGAAATCACTCGGGAACGCYGGAAGAGCTTTTGCCGAGCGGGATCACACGTATACTGCACACAAGCATCGGGTTGAGAAACTCTACGCCTTGGTCGCCGATGCGATCGGGGTGTAGAAGTGCCAACCCGGAGCCGCGGCGGAGTTCGCGGCCTGGACACTCACGGAAGGAACACAAGCCATGCCAACGCTTGTTACAGGTGGAACCGGGTTCACCGGAAGCCATCTCGTCCGCAGACTCATCGAGCGCGGCGAAACGGTCCGCATCCTCGACAACCAGCGCGGCCTCTTCCACGACGAACTCCAGAAACTCGGCGCAGAAATCACCATCGCAAGCATCACCGACAAAGAAGCGGTCGACAACGCGGTCCGCGGCTGCGATGTCGTCCACCACACCGCTGCGGCTTTCCGAAAGCTCAACGTTCCAGACCAGCACTACTGGGATGTCAACGTCGAGGGCACACGCAACGTCTGCGATGCGTGCGTGCGCTTCGGCGTGCGAAGGCTCGTCTACTGCTCAACCCAGGGCGTCCACGGCGATGTCAAGACCGACACCGGCAGCGAAGAAAGCCCGATCGCGCCCGCTGACTACTACCAGGAAACAAAGTACGAGGGCGAGAAGGTCATCCAGGAWTTCGTCGCCAAGGGGCTTGATGCCAACATCATCCGCCCAACCGCGATCTATGGCCCCGGCGACCCGGGCCGATTCCTCATCCTCTTCAAACTCGTCCAGCGCGGCACATTCCACATGTTCGGCAACGGCACCACCCACTACCACCCAGTCCACATCGAAAACCTCGTCGATGCGCTCGAGCTGGCAGCCCACAAGCAGGGCATCACGGGCGAGGCCTTCATCATCGGCGACGAACGCTCTTACGAACTCAACGAGTTGGTGCACAAGGTCGCTGGCGCGATGGGCACAACCGTCAAGGTCCGATATTGGCCCTTTACCCCCCTCAGACTGGCGGCGGTCGTCTGTGAGGCGATGTGCAAACCGGTGAAAATTTCGCCCCCCCTGTTCCCAAGGCGTGTTGATTGGTTCAGGCAACACCGATCATTCGATATAAGCAAGGCACGCAGGCTGCTCGGATACGAACCTCGCGTGGATCTGGATGCCGGACTGAAGCAAACCGGTGATTGGTACCGACAATTCGGGTACCTCCAAGGCGCTCCCGCCAAGACCCCCGCTCTGCCGCCGGCGATCCCGCCGGTGGCGATCCGAGAGGCGGTCTGACAGAACGGGCGGTGCTGTCTTCGGTTTGGAAGGGACATCGATGCGGGTTCTTGTGACAGGCGGCACCGGATTCACCGGCGGCAGACTCGCCCAGATGCTCAAAGAGCAAGGCGACAAGGTCGTCACGCTTGCGCGCCAAGGCTCCAAGACCGACAAACTCATCCAAGCAGGTGTCGAGATCGTCACGGGCGATATCCGCTCGCGCGACGATGTTTTAAGAGCCGCCAAGGGCTGCCAGAAAATCTACCACATCGCAGCGCTCTACCGATCGGCAAAGCACCCAGACAGCGTCTACCACGATGTCAATGTCGGCGGCACCGAGAATGTGCTGCACGCCGCCGAGAAACTCGGCGTCGATCGAGTCGTCCACTGCTCAACCGTTGGTGTCCACGGCAAAGTCAAAGCGCTGCCCGTCGATGAGAACGCGCCATTCGCGCCGGGCGACATCTATCAGGAAACCAAACTCGCCGGCGAAATAAAAGCCAAAGAAGCGAGCGAGCGGGGCCAGCCCGTCGTCATCGCAAGGCCCGCCGGGATCTATGGCCCGGGTGACATGCGGTTTCTCAAACTTTTTTCAACAATCCAGAGCGGCAAGTTCCGCATGATCGGCTCGGGCAAAGTCGTCTACCACTTCACCTACGTTGACGATCTCTGCCAAGGTTTCATGGCGTGCGCAGAACATCCTGATGCTGTTGGCGGGACATACATCCTGTGCGGCAAGAACTACCACCCGCTGACAGAAGTCGTGCAGATCGTCGCCGATTCTGTTGGCGCAACTGCCAAGCGTGGATCGATCCCGGTGTGGCCCGTGATGCTCGCTGCGGTGTGCTGCGAAGCGGTCTGCAAACCGTTTGGAATCGAGCCGCCACTCTACCGCAGAAGATTGGACTTCTTCATCAAGGACCGCGCATTCACCGGCCAAAAAGCACGCACCGAGATCGGCTTCGAGCCGAACTTCTCGCTGCAACAAGGCTTCCGTAAAACGGCGGCGTGGTACTTCGCCGAGGGACTCCTCCGCGGCAAAGCACCAGAACACGCCGACGCGGCTCCAATCCCCGCCAAAGCGTAACCGTTCCGGCTACGCCGCTTCCCCCCACACACTGGGTAGACCCAGTGGTTTGCGCCGGTCTGAGAACCGATCTCGGGTCTGAAGTCTTCATGCGCTATCTCGGCTCAACGCAGCGCAGCCGATGCAGAATCTGACGATGGCACAAAACCCAAGACCAGTCCGGCTCGGAGCCGCCCCAGAGAGGCTCCTGATTATCGCGGTGATCCTGCTCGCGCAGGGCCTCGTGGTCGGCATGGGCTGGTGGTCTGGCAGCCGGAACTTGTTGACCGAAGTTATTGACGAATACACCCGCCGAGTCGAGGCCGCGGCGCAAGATACCGCAAGCGGGGTAGCGCTCGCCATCGCAAAACTCGATGTCGACTCGATCGAACCCGGCACACCCGGCGGCGACCGCGTCCAAGCCATGCTCGATTCGCTCGAGCTCCCCGGGGAATCCGTCATCTCGGTCCTCGCAGAAGACGGGCAAGAGATGTACCAGTCGGGCATCATCGAGTCTTCGACCCCGACATACTCTGCATCGGCGCCTCTCAAACGGTTCAACGCAACACTCACTGTTCGATCAGAATCCAAACAGATGCTCCTCGCCCGCGACGCGGCGACCAGCGCAATCAATCTTCGGGTCTTGCTCGGCGGGGTCGCGATCATCATGCTCACCGGCGTTGTCGCCATCGCGCTCATCGCGCTGCACGAACGCAGACTCATCCGCGCTAACACACTGCTCGGTAAAGCATACAAGAAACAGTCCGCTAGCCTTCTCATCGCACGCGAGGGCATGATCCTGGGGCTGGCAAAGCTCGCCGACTACCGCGACACCGACACCGGCCAACACCTGGATCGGATTAGTGAATACTCTGCAATCCTGGCGACAGAAGCAAGTAAAGAGTACCCCGAACTCGACAGCTACTGCATCGATTCGCTCAGGCTTGCTTCTTCGCTGCACGACATCGGCAAGGTCGGCATCCCCGATTCGATCCTCCTCAAACCCGGCGCGCTCACACCCACCGAGCGATTGCTCATCAACCAGCATACGACATTCGGGGCCGACACACTCAAATCAATCCACGAGCGTTACGGAAACGACGAACTGCTCGATATGAGTATCGACATCGCCATCGCCCACCACGAACGATGGGACGGCACGGGTTACCCAAACAATCTCAAAGAAGAAGACATCCCGCTGACCGCAAGGATCGTGTCGATCGCCGATGTGTACGATGCGCTGACTTCGGTTCGCGTGTACAAAGACGCGATGTCGCACGAGAAAGCCGTCGGCATCCTGCGCGAAGGCCGGGGCACGCAGTTTGACCCGAACCTTCTCGATGCGTTCCTGCGTGTCGCCGACGAATTCGATAAGATCCGGTTCAGCATGCAACCGAACTATTCGATCTTGGCCGCCAAAGCCGCCGCGTGAATCCAGCGACCGGCTGGGCACCAAACGACAAGACGGTTTTCTTGCCTATAATGATCTGCCGTTACCCCGCGGCCCGTCCGCGCGTGCGTACGGATTGCGGTAGGGTCGTCCGAGAATTGTCTTCTCAGTTCGACCGGCACAGAGCACACCATGCGCAACGATGCGCTTTGGAGCACAACGCACAGACCTGCGACGTGTCGCTGTCGGTGCCGATTCAAGACGGAGACCCGGTGCATGGTCAGAGACAACAGCGACAACATGGGCCAACCACCGAAGTTCAAGGTGCTTACACGCGCCAACATCGAGAAGGCTCCAGAGTGGAACCGGCTCTCGGCAGAAATTCAGGAATCAGTCAAAACCGTCTCAACCGTTCTCCCCTTCCGCGTCAACCAGTATGTGCTTGATGAACTCATCGACTGGGACAATGCCCCCGATGATCCGATGTTCCAGCTCACCTTCCCCCAGCGTGGCATGCTCAGCGATGAACACTACAAAGCGATGCGCACCCTCGTTCGCAACGGCGCCGAGAAAGCTGAGATCGACGAAACCGCCAACCGCATCCGTCTCCAGCTCAACCCACACCCGGCGGGGCAACTCACACACAACATCCCAACAGTCGACGGCGAGCAACTGCCCGGTGTCCAGCACAAATACCGCGAGACGGCGCTCTTCTTTCCAAGCGCCGGCCAGACCTGCCACGCCTATTGCACATTCTGCTTCCGCTGGGCGCAGTTCGTCGGCATGAATGATCTGAAATTCGCCGCAAAGGAAGCTTCACAACTCCGCAAGTATCTCGAGCGGCACCCAGAGATCACCGATGTCCTCATCACCGGCGGCGACCCGATGGTCATGAAAGCCAAGTTCTTCGGCGCCATCGTTGACGAGATCATCAAAGTCGATTCCGTCCGCACGGTTCGCATCGGCACCAAGAGCGTCGCGTACTGGCCCCAGCGGTTTGTCAGCGACAACGACGCCGACGACATGCTCAGGCAATTCGAGCGCATCGCTTCCGCTGGCAAACATGTCGCGGTCATGGGCCACTACAACCATCCGGTCGAGATCTCGACACCCGTCGCCGAAGAATGCGTCCGCCGCATCCGCTCGACCGGCGCCAACATCCGCATGCAAAGCCCGATCATCCGGCACATCAACGACGACGCCAACACATGGGCCGAACTTTGGCGCAAAGGCACACAACTCGGCTGCATCCCCTACTACATGTTCGTCGAACGCGACACCGGCGCACAGCGCTACTTCGAGCTCCCGCTTGTCCGCTGCTGGGAAATTTTCCGCGAAGCGTACCAACGCATCCCCGGCACAGCGCGCACCGTCCGTGGCCCGTCGATGAGCTGCTTCCCCGGCAAGTGCCATGTGCTCGGCATCACCGAAGTCGGCGGGCAAAAAGCATTCATCCTCGAATACCTGCAAGCCCGCGACCCATCGCTCGTGCGCCAGCCCTTCTTTGCCAAGTACGACCACGCCGCGACCTGGTACGACGACCTCAAACCGTTGACCAAGGCCGATGAGAAATTCTTCACATACCCAGAGCCGGCACCAACACAAACGGTGAGCCTGACACTCGATCGTGAACCGACCTTCATCGAGTCCAACTAAACCCTGTTTAATGAATGGTATGTGGACGAGCCCCTTCCGTGAGGAAGGGAGCAATGCCCCATCAGATCGTGGCCCCCTCGCTCGCGCGAGGGGCTCGTTGACCCATCAAACAGAGCCAAAAACACTGCTACCGCACTTTCAGTACGAGCAGCGTCCGCTCATCGCCGGCAGGCGATGTTGAGCAATCACCGGGAAAGCTACGACCGGGCTGTTAACCCGACCGCAACGGGTACGTTGTTCACTATGGACAGGGGTCCTTGCATTCGAAGCTGCAAGATGTACTGGCGACGTCGCCGTCCTCGTTGTATGTGATCGTGAATGTCACGGACTTAACACAATCTTCCCCACAGGTGTCCTCGGCAGCAATAGTGCAAGAGGACAGATTCATGACTCCTCCAGTTGTCGGGCCGCCGGCCGAACTGGTCACCAACGACACCAGAGACTGTGCGAGCGCCAGTTCGAGGCTGCCAGCGGTGTAGATGCCGCTCGTGGTGGTTTCCAAGTCTGCGTAGTCACCGTCCACGGTAAGCCAAGCCTCGACATTTTCGGATACGRCCTGCGTCTCGCTGATCGATCCTGTCGCTGTYGACTGACTTTGCGTCACTGCGATCCACTCTGAATCGTGCGAGAAACCGATTGCATCCGAAGGCGATGAGATCGTGGTGTTGCTGACCTGCGTGCCATTGGTGAGGAACCCGGTATTGGTGGCGATGGTGATCTCATACCAAGCACCGTCTGCCGATGTCATCGTGCCGGAAAAAACCAGTGAGCCGTCATACGATGATGCCCCGAAATCCTGATCGTCGAGCGACAGGACAAGTTCGGTGCCATCTAAGTACTCGGTTTCAAAAACCATGCTGCGCTGTGCCTGTGCTCCGGCAATACAGCACCACGACCCGCAAGTGACAGCCAACCCAAGAAAAACATTCCTGACCATGTCGATACTCCTTCATCACATATCGTCACGGCTGCCACCACACAGGCAACCACCTCACAGGCAACCACCTCACGGAAGTATACAGTATCGACACCCCTATGTGTTGCCTTGATCATCTCGCACTGCTGGGGTCAAGCTCATGCTCCCAGACCGAGGCCCGTGTGACCATAAAGCTCGGGTGGTCCATGTCTCGCCTGCWGATCGAGATAAACGCATCGACGGGGAACATCTCCCGGACGCGTTTGCCGTACTGGCGGACCATCTCCTGCGGRTCGGTCTGGCTGGACATCTCCCGCATCATCTCGGTGACTTCTTCGAGCCGCTTTCGCCAGTTGGCATGGCGAGACAGCCGATTGGCAGTAGAGAGATCGGGTGTATCCTGCATGTTGTCCAACTGCATGCTCCGCGGGGTTGCGGGTTCGATCCAGACAGGAGATAGTACGCGTATGCGAAACATGACTYTSAAGYKGATWWTTCCGGTGCTCRCACCGCTTGCCGTTCTGGCCGGGTGCTCCAGCGGCGGGGACACCCAAAGCCGGGCAACATCCCAATCGGTTGCACCCATTGCGCCGCCGATGACCATCTCACTCGATTCRTCGATCGAGGACTGGCCCRCCAGCGAGGTCGCTGTCGGYGATGCGTACTACCTCTATGTCCGGTTTAGCCCCGGCGAATCGATCACGCCTCAGTCCAACGATGAATCCGTCGTCGTCGCGCTCGATGTGGACGACTCAAAGACCACAGGCAACGACGGCGTTGAYCTTGAGATTGCCTTTAGCGCACCAMGAGACGACGGCAGGCCCGGCAACGGCACGCGCATCACMATCTTCTCCCCCGACGGCGARCGCATCAMAATCSCSSCCGCGCTCCTCGACAYCAGCRTCGCACCATCRCACGCRTCCGAGTGGTTCGAGATGCGYATCTCAAGAACCATAGCGGGCGAAGGAATCTTGCCGACCAAGGGCTTGCTCAGTTCCGGCAAGATCACCGGCAAACTCTCGATGTACAACAGCGCCGGTAGGCGCGTCGCCGAGGCGCCAGAGTTTTCTGCCATGCTCCCGCAAGCCGCGCCGAGCATGAAACAGGTTCGAGTCGCGCTGCCCTCCAAATCGCTCGGCTCGGTCCGCATCGTCTCCTACAATGTGCTCAACGCGGCACCGCTCGAAAACCCCGAACCATTCAGCAGGATACTCCGCGCGCTCGACCCCGACATCGTGCTCGTGCAGGAGTGGTACGACACGCCCGCAAGCGAGATGAGCGCGTGGTTCAACAGGTACATGCCCATCAGCGGCAGGTGGCGAGCGGTCACCGGCCAGGGCCGGGGCGTCGCGGTCATCAGCAGGCTCGACCTTGCGCCGATCGGACCTGCCGGGCTTGTCATCCAGCCCGAAGGCAAAGACCGAACCGTCCGCGTCATGGCGGCACTTGTTGAATCACCCATCGGTACGATGGCCGTCGCCTCGATTCATCTCAAATGCTGCGGCAGCCTCGACTCCCGCGAAGACCGCCTGCGGCTTGCCGAGGCCCAGGCCATCGCCATGCTTATCGAAGAAGAAACCCGCGACCTCG
>NVSP01000102.1 GCA_002732755.1 Phycisphaera sp. | reverse complement strand
GACCCCGCCTCAGCCGAGACAAGTCCGATCAAGAATTGCTCATCCTCATACGACAAGCTCGGCGGCGAAGATGCGCCACGCCCAAGCCTTGGCAGCTTGCCCGCCTTGCGCAGGTTGTGCAGCCGATGGAAGACCTCGCGGTGCTCAGCCGCTTCATCCGTTTCTTTGACGAGCGACATGAGCTGTTCAAACTCATCCGTGTAGGGCAAGTCATCGAGCGTGCGAGCCGCCTGCTCGTATGCAGACACGATCACGGTGTCTTTCGCATCGCGGCTGATGTCATCACCAAAGAGTGACCCGTTCATGTGGCGTCCTCGGGGAGGCGTGAGCCGTTGGTCATGACCGATTCCCAGCGCGCCAGCACATCCATCGGTTCCTTATCCGGGTCGAGAAACTCCGCTGCCATGCGCTCAAACATCGCGTGCCTGCGGAGGTCGGTTAGCCCACCATCGAAGTGGCCAAACTTGGTGACGAACCTTCCCTTGAGCCCCGGCGGCGTGCCGATCGCGTTGTAAATCGCCGACTGTGTCGGCGCGGGCACCACATCGTCCTTGACCGCGACCTTGAAGAGCGCTGGGCAATCCACATGCTCGGCGTGCAGGGCCGTGTCGAACAGATCAAGAAGACTCATCATCCCCGCAGAATCGCAACCCGGCGCCATGAGAAACCGCTTGACCTCGCCGCCCGCGCCTTGGCTTTGTGGCTGGACCCTTTTGAGCCGCCAGCGCCAATCGCCAAATGTCGGTAACCCTACTGCGATCCTGTCGATGAGTTGCTCCGGGTGTTTGCACGACATGGCAGCCGACCTTGCAGCTGCGATGACCGCAAGCCCCGCGCCAAAGCTCTCGCCCTTGATGTAGACGGGCAGGCCGGTTCCCCGTTTTGCGCGGGCGGCACGGATGCCCAGCAAGAGGTCCGCGACCGCGTGCGAGAGCACCCACTCGGTCGGTGAAGCGCCGTGCTCGACAGGCTCAGCTAGGCCGGAGGTAATCCACCCCAACTCGTTTGCTTTGAGGTCGCCCACACGCGCCCGTGAACCCGCGTACCCACGCATCCGCATCGCCACGACGGTGACACCCGGCGCAGCATGGAATCGGTCGATCGACTCGGCGAGCGTGGGGGGAATGTCGTAGCCGTGGAGGAGGATGACGATCGCCTTTGGCGCATCGGCGGCGTCTTTGATCCGGCAGCCGATGGGCACGCCGGCGCTCCCGGCGAAGGTGTGCGTCGCGGTCGGGTCCGATGGGTCATCGTCGGCACCGATGGGCAGCATCTCGGGCTCGTGCTCGTCGAGGGTGCGGTGCCACTGCTGCCAGAACGCGCCGTGCAGCGGGCTTGGGCTTGCGTGAGAGACACTGGCCAGCGTCGCCTCCCAGCCAAGATCAAAATCGTCCGGTTCGATCATCCTGCACAAGCTTATCAGCCTCGGCGCGTCGTAGAGTCTGCCCCATGCGAACCGACCACCTCGAACTCAAACTGGTCCACATCGATCAGAGGTTCGTCGTCGTCGACAAGCCGTCGGGCCTCTTGAGCGTGCCGGGCAAAGGCCCGGACAAAGCCGATTGTGTGGTGTCGCGGGTGCTGGATCTGTTCCCAGAGGCGACCGGGCCGATGGTCGTACATCGCCTGGACATGGACACCTCGGGCCTGATCATCGTTGCCCTCGACCGCGGTGCACAACGGCACCTGTCCGTCCAATTCCAGGACCGCCTCGTTGAAAAGCAATACATCGCGCTCGTCGATGGCATCATCGAGCACGACACGGGTGTGATTGATTTGCCGCTGAGGGTCGATTGGCCAAACCGACCCATGCAGATCGTGTGCTTCGATGAGGGCAAGCCCGCCAAGACCGAGTACAAGGTCAAACTCCGCGAGACCGACCGAACCCGCCTCGAACTCCGGCCCATCACCGGCAGAACCCACCAGCTCCGTGTCCACTGCGCCGACGAGCGAGGGCTGGGCCGGGCGATTCTGGGCGACTCGCTCTACGCAGAAGGCGAAGTACGCGATGATCACCCACGGCTCATGCTCCACGCGGCAAAGCTGAGCATCCGGCCGCCAGGTGCCAAGCGCGTGWTGGACTTTGAATCGTCACCAAATTTTTGATGCACACAACGAGCCTGAAGCGCAAGCGAGGGAAGGTTTTGAACTGGGTGAACCCAAAACCCTCGCTCGCGCTTCGGGCTTGTTGTTCTTAAATCACGCGTATGAGCACGACTGGATCTGTCGCAAGCCCCGCTGCGACGAGTAACGCGAGTGTCTCACACGCATCGTTTTCATCAAACGCATCGCGATCAAAGCTGTCCGCGTCGTACACGCCCCAGCATTCGCCGTCGGCATCAATCAACGGGATGACCAATTCGCTCAGGTCACGCGGATCGCACGCAACATAGCCCTCGCCGAGGTTGGCAACATCGGTGATGATGAGCGTGGTCTTGGTGGTGCAGCTCTGGCCGCACGCGCCGTGCATGCCGATGGGTGAGCACGCGGGCTTGTCCCGGCGGGCCTGAAGAATCATCTCATCGGCGCCGGGTTCACGCGAATAAAAACCAAGCCAACTCACACCAGTGGGGGAGAGCACCGGCCAGAGCGCATCGACACACGCCGCCATCCGCTGATCGCGGGCCATGTCGTTAGAGATCGCGCGATCGAGGGTTTGCCTGATCTGTGCGTAGTCACGGTTCATGGTCAGAGCCCCTGTGCGGAGCAAACGATCAGAGCGTCGCTGAGGTGTAAGGCAAGAGCGCCAAGAAACGGGCGCGCTTGATGGCTTGGGCGATCATCGCCTGCTCGCGGGCGCTGGTGCTGAGGCGCTTTCGGCTGTAGATCTTGCCGTTGGGGCTCATCATCCGGCGGAGGTCTTCGAATTGCTTGTAGTCGACATATTTCACTTCCTTGGCGGAAGTCTTGGTGACCTTGGGCTTTGGACCGTGGCTGAATCTGTTGAAGCGGCTCATCTGGCTGATCTCCGTCTTGGGCTGTGTCGGCCGACCCGGCCCAAGACGGGAACCTAGATCGGCGACGGATCTGTGTTTATGGACTCAGAGCGTAGGCCCGGCAGCGGGGTCAGTCGAATGCCTCGTCGCCTTCTTCAGCGCCATAGTCGTCGTAGTTTGGGTCGGCAAATGGTCGCAGAAGTGCATCGGCGGAGGCCCTGCCTCCCCCGATGACGAGCGGAAAAAGGGCCAGAAGGGCGAGCACACCGTTCTGGATGAGGTTGCAGACGCCAAGGGGGCCACTGCAGAAGAGTTCGATATCGCCGAAGCAGCCGCATTCGAGTGATTTCTCTTTGTTGAGGGCATCAAAGATCAGGGCCGCAAACCCGGCGAGCATGAGCAAGATGACCGTCGCCGAGGCCCGTGTGAAGAGTCCGGTGACAAGCAGCAGGCCGGCGATGATCTCGGCCCAAGGCATCATGTGCGCCGCCAGCGCGATGAGCGTTTCGTTTTCGACCACGCCGAACGCGCCGATGGAGTCGGCAACACCCTGCGGGTCACCGACCTTGATCAGGCCAGCAAAGATGAAGACCTGCCCGGCACCNATCCTGCCGATGAGCGAGAGCCAACTGNCAAACCGGCCCGCGCCGGCTGCCCCAAGTGGTGTCATGTCTGAACGCATCGGGTGCTTACTCCGCCAGCGGGTCTGGGCCAATTTCGGTTGGAAGGCCGGCTTCGGTCCATGCCGGGTAGCCGTCGGTGAAGATGTGGATCTGGTTTGCAAGGTCGGGCCTGTAGAGCATCAGGTCGCTGGCAACCAGATGCGATTCGTGGCAGTCGCCGCCGGAGCAATACACAACGACATACAAGTCTTCGAGGAGCCAATCGACGATGCTCGGCGTGCCAGACTCAAAGCTGGCGGGTGAGAGGTGGTTCGCATCAAGGATGTGCCCGGCTTCGTAGTCGTCCTTTGGGCGTGCATCGAGGAACTGTGCCAGGTTGTGCTCGAACAGATAMTGGGCCTGCTCGGTTGTGATCTCGCGTTCAAGTCTGCCTAGCCCAGAGCCCTCGGTTGGGACAGCTTCGGTTTCATCGCCAGTTTCCGCAGATGGGTCTTGCGTTTCTGGTGGATCAGCGGGCGCATCGGCTTGGCCATCAACGGGAATCAGTGGGCCGTTGCCCTCGATTGGTGGCAGCTTGACAAACTCGATCTTCTCACCCAGCGCAAAGTGTGTCACGCCCGCGAGCGCCGCGACCATAATGATCCCAAAGGTTTTGATGAGATAGCTTTTCATGCTGATTTATTGTCCGGCTGTCTGCGAGCGAACCACGCCGGTGATCTGTGTGCGGATGATCTTCTGACCCGGAGCATCGGTCAGCAGCACGATGCTGCCCTGTATGATCCGCATCGTGTCGGTGGCTGTACCTTTGACGGTCAGTATGTACCCAACCTCGCCGCTGTCGCTTGGAAGCAGTTCATAGCTGACCTTGATTGCATCGCGGTCGGCATCGCTCATCGTCTGGGTGACGAGGCGTGCTTTTTTGATCGTGAAGGGGTTGCCCTTGGCGCTGATGATKKWSACRSTSYSSTCGWRSYSYTSAMYSRGKKKCWKGRCRYWSAKMGAGATTCGTGATGGCTCTGACGAGATGTCGCCGGTGACGCCCGCGGTGGCGCGGAGAGTCATCATTGGCGAGCCTTCGTCGTTGGTTTCGATGCGGAGGCTGCCATCGACCCGGCCGATGCGTGCCTGCTCGGTCATGCTGACTTCGAGCGTGGCTTGTCCGACCCGGAGCGTCTCGCCCGTGCGGGGGTGCTCGCGCTCAACGACCTCATGATTGAGAACACGGACACTAAACGAATCTTCGCGGTCAACCGAGGCTGCCAGCACCTTGAAGTCTTCGGTCAGCCCGGTGATTTTGATCTGAACGGTTTTGCTCTCGCCCTGAAGAACGCGGCCAAACGCTGCGAATCGAGGCTCGGCTACAACGCGTGGAATGACGAACGCCTTGAGGTCGATCTGGGCGGAGCCTCTTGGGTCGTTGCTGTCGATGGTGATGCGCTTGCCGTGCTGCTCGCCCGTGCGATTCTGGGGGTCGAAGCGGACCTCAAGCTGTGTTGATTCGCCGGGCTGGAGTGTGTTTTGACCGACTTCGCTTGCGGTGCAGCCGCAGGTGACACTGATCTTGCCGATCTCGAGGGTCTCATTACCGATGTTGGTGATCGTGACCATCTGCGTAACGACCTCGCTGTCGTCCACATCGCCGAAATCAACGATGTCTGAGCTTAGTTTGAGTTCTGGTCCAGAGAGAGCGACCTCGCCGCTGGCGGGCTGGGTGACATCCTGTGCGACGGCGACGGGTGTGCCGGMRASKGCGAKMMNCGAGKYSWCGWWMSYKKSGGYASMYRMMMGCWYKYWSWSYRYSMTNTCCARSAWTSRKMCCSAGMMSGYSRSGRTTCTCTCGATATGAGTCCGCGCCGAGACAGGATCTGTCCCGGTTCATCCAACTGTACGCTACCACGGGGCCGAGGTTGCGGCCCCAAAGCCGGAGCAAATCTGCAAGATTCGCCCGGACCAACCGCACACCTTCCCTAAACCGCCACTAAGACARCAGAACCCGAGTTTGGGGTCGGTTATGACCCTCTAAAATACTCGGCTGTTCCGGTCGCTTCGTGGGCGTCGGCGAGCCGATCCAGCCCGATCGCGTACGCCGCGGTCCGCATATCGATCGAACGCTCCTGCGCCATGTCCCAGATCGCCCGGAACTCAGCCGCCATCTTGGCCTGAAGCCGGACATGGACCTCGTCGAGCGTCCACGCAAAGCCGGCGCGGTTCTGGGTCCACTCGAAGTAACTCACCGTCACGCCGCCCGAGTTTGCCAGCACATCGGGGATGGTGATCGTGCCCCGGCTCGTGATCGCAGCGTCGGCCTCGTTGGTCAGCGGGCCGTTGGCCAGTTCGAGGATGACATTGGCCTTGACATTGGCCTGGTTTTTTTCTGTGATCGTGTTCTCGAGCGCTGCGGGCACGAGGATGTCAACATCCAGCCCGAGCAGGTCTTCGCCCGTGATCGCTTTGCCACCGTTGGTTGGAAGCCGGCCGGTGGAGTTCTTTGCATCCATAACCGCGTGGACATCAAGGCCCTCGGGGTTGTACAGCCCGCCGCGTGAGTCACAGACCGCAACGATTTTGAATCCATCATCGCCGGCGAGCTTGGCAAAGAGCTGGCCCGCGTTGCCAAAGCCGTGGATCGCAACACTCAGGTCTTTGGGGTTCCATCCTTTGATATCGACGAGTTCTTTGATCTGGTAGAAGCCGCCTCGCGCAGTCGCGTCGTCTCTACCGAGCGAGCCGCCCAGCGCGATGGGCTTGCCGGTGATGACCCCGGGCGAGTGTTTGCCCGCGATGGTCGAATACTCTTCCATCATCCACGCCATGATCGTCGAGTTGGTGTAGACATCTGGCGCGGGGATATCGGTTTCAGGGCCGACCACTGTTGCGATGGCGCGCATGAAGCCTTTGCTGAGTCGTTCGAGCTCGGAGTTGCTGAGTTTGCGTGGATCGACAATCACGCCGCCCTTACCACCACCAAAGGGGATGTTGGCGACAGCGCACTTGATCGTCATCCAGAACGCCAAGGCCATGACTTCTTCACGGCTGACATTTGGATGGAACCYGATGCCGCCTTTGCCGGGGCCTCTGGCATCGTCATAGAGACAGCGGAACCCGGTGAAGATTTGCTCGCTGCCATCATCCATGCGGACGGGAACGCGGACTTCGAGGCACTGTTTGGGTTGGCGGAGCCGATTGACGGTCTCGGCGTGTGCCTTTGAGTACTCGGCGGAGGTGTCAAGGCGTTTGATGGCGTTGACAAAGACTTGGCTGGACATGGTGGGGCGCTCCTTTGGTTCGACGCGGGCTCGATACGGGTGTTGTTACCCGAGTCTATCGACATGTGCCGATGCCAGAGTTGAACGCTTCAATGTCGATCGGCATTCCCGGCTCTTGGTCACGAATCAGTAGTCCATGCCTCCCGGGTGTATCCCGTGCCACTGACCCGTCATCGGGTCAGTGCTCATGGTTTTTCTTTGGGTAAAGAGTACGACGAAAGCACTGACCTGCGGACAGGTCAGTGGCACGATCTTGGTTTGGGCAAGAGCCGATGCCCGCCAGTGAGAAACTCGTCGAGTACGCGATGCACCGAAGCCGAATCCGGCGCGCTACGGATCGCGATGTTCAGCGGCTTACAACTCACCGTCCGCGTGTTCATCGCTTTGACGAACCAACTAATCCGCGAGCGGATCTTGTGCAGGGCGTAGCCCTCGTTGCGGAAGCTTTGCATCATGTCGAAGTAGCTGCGGATCATCTCGGCGATCTCATCATTGCTGGGCTGCTCGGGAACATTGCCCGTTGTTTGCAGTGCCCAGCAGTCGCGGAAGATCCAAGGCCTTGCAAGCGAGCCCCGCCCGATCATCACACCAGCGCAGCCGGTGTCTTCGATCATGCGGACCGCGTCGGCTGCCGAGTTGACATCGCCGTTGCCGATGATGGGGATCGCGCCGCCGGTGTGCGCACGGACCGCTTCAACGACCCGTTTGATCTCGCCGAGCCTGCACTGGCCCTTGAAGCGCATCTCGGTGGTTCTGCCGTGGACGGTGATCGCGGCGGCCCCGACATCTATCAATCGACACGCAAGATTTGGCGCGCAGCTTTCATCGACGGCTTGCTCGTCCCACCCGATCCGCATCTTCACCGTGAGCGGGATCGACTCGGGGAGCGCCTTTCGGACAGCCTTTGCGACACCAACCGCTTGGGTGATGTCGCACATGAGCTTGGACCCGCCGTCTTTTTTGACGACCTTGTCCACCGGGCAGCCCATGTTGATATCGACGATCGTCGCGCCGTGGTCGGCGGCCCACTTGGCGCCCTGGGCCATCAGGCTCGGGTCCGAGCCATAGATCTGCATGCCGACGGGGCTGTCTTGGTCGTTGGTGGCGGCGAGGTCGAGCGATTGCTGCGTGCCACGGAGCAGGCCGTGYGGGCTAAGCAGATCGGTCGAGGCAAGCCCCACGCCGCCGAAGCTCCGGCAGGTCAGCCGCCACGCGAGATCGCAATAGCCCGCCATCGGCGCGAGCATCATGTTGGTGGTCAGCCTGACCGAGCCGATTTGGAGTGGAGTTCCAATCACGAACGATGATAGAGAGACGGTGGTACCCGGATCGGGTTTGCAAACGCTAGCGGGGGTACAGTGCAGCCGTGTTTCAGAGCCTCCTTACACGCCGGTACCTGACGAGCAAGGTGATGCCCTTGTTGGCTTCGGTTGCGGTCACGCTTTCGGTCGCGATGGAGTTGATCACATGGTCCGTCATGGGCGGCTTCCTTGAGCAACTCATCCAGTCGGGCCGAACGCTCATGGGCGATATCGAGATCTCTCGCCCCCAGCGCGGCTTTCCAGACTACGAGGAACTGATCGCCCTTCTAGAAAAGGACGAGATGATCGAGGCCGCCACCCCGATCATCGATGCCTTCGGCCTTGTCAAACTCAATGCCCAGCAGGTCRCGACCTGCCGGATCAAGGGCATCGACCCCGAGAGCTTTGACCGGGTGACGGGCTACTTTGGCACGCTCTACTGGACGCCGCGCGAGGAAGCCTTGCCACGCGATGTTGATCGGCTCGACCCGAGGCTCGATCCAGAGAAGCACGAGGCGCTCGCGCATCTGCAAGAACTCGGCGAAACTCTCTACGGCATCGACATCGACACCAACAGCGACCGACCGCAGGCGGTCTTGGGCATCGAGGTCTTTGGCAAACGCGGGCTTCGTTCGCCGGAGGGGTTCGTCATGGACTTCCCCACATTCCTGCCCGGCTTTGATGTGACGCTCAATGTGCTCCCGATCGACACCAGCGGCGGGTTCCTCGAACCGGTTGCGCGAAAGTTGCAGATCGCCAACGAGTTCTCGAGCAATATTTACGRGATCGATTCGCAGACGATCTACATGCCGCTGGATGTGCYTCAGG
>NVSP01000101.1 GCA_002732755.1 Phycisphaera sp. | reverse complement strand
ACTCGTCGAGAACTCGAWCRASGCGRKNGSAAMWNGNATCCGGGTCGAACTCGAATCCGGCGGCATCGAGCTTATCCGCATCGCCGACGATGGCAAGGGCATCCCCGCAGATGAGCTTTTACTGGCAATCGAGCCGCACGCGACGAGCAAGATCGTGGACGCCGACGACCTTGGCCGCATCGCAACGATGGGCTTTCGTGGCGAAGCCCTCGCTTCGATCGCATCCGTTTCAAGACTCACGATCCGTTCACGCACGCCGAGCGACGCCWCGGCTTCTGAGATTCGTTGCAACGCGGGCGAAGTCGAACCAGTGCGTCCCGCATCCGGGCCGGTCGGCACGATGACCGAAGTGCGGAATCTGTTTTTCTCGACACCGGCAAGGCGAAAGTTTCTCAAGACACCACAAACCGAGCGGGGMCGATGCCTCAAAGTAGTGCGAGAACTCGCGATGGCAAACTCGGCGGTTGGGTTTGTRATYGTRTCSGARGGCAAGACGCTGCTCGAKGTYGAGYCGGGMCARGAYCCRCGKGAYCGRGCYTTRGMAGTCCTCGGAAAAGAACTCGAACCGCAACTGCTCGYGGCRTCYGCMGAYACMTTYGATGATGCKCGCGGCATCGCGCTATGGGGGCTGGTCGGCAAGCCCGAGATCGCAAGGCCGACGGCGATCGCCCAGCACATCTTCGTCAACGGCAGGCCCATCAAAGACCGCACAATCCAGCACGCGCTCAAAGAAGCCTACCGCGGGCTGATGGAGCACAGCAGGTACCCGACCGCTGTCCTCATGCTCGAGATGTCGCCCGAGGGCGTGGATGTCAATGTCCACCCGGCAAAGTCGGAAGTCAGGTTTCGTGACTCGGGCCTCGTTCACAGCGTCGTTCATCGCGCGGTCAAAGAAGCGCTGCAAAGGGCGGACCTGACACCGACGGCGTCGGCGTTTGCGAGGCCGACTTCCTCGTTCGATGCGCTGCCAGGCCCGGGGCGCACAGGCGAGGTCGGTCCGCAACAGATGGTTGACTTCTTTAAGCGCGATGTACCAAACGCCGTGCAGGGCCGGCTGTCCTACGAAGCCCTGCGCGCCGCGATGGAGCCAGTCAACACTCAACAAGCCGACGAAGCTCTCGCCGAGTCAACCGATGCGTCTCAACCGGTTGACGGCGAACATGCCTCTGCATCTTCGTTTATCGAACCACGCCCATCTGCGCATCTTCAGATCCACCAGAGCTATGTCGTGACACAGGACGACGACGGCGTGGTCATCGTCGATCAGCACGCGCTGCACGAACGCGTCATGTTCGAGTACCTTATTGAAAGACTAAGCCGGGGCAATCTCGAAAGCCAACAGCTCTTGGTCCCCGAGGTCATCGAGGTCTCGCCCGCGCAACTCGAAGCGCTGGAATCACYTTCAGAGTTGCTTGCAAAGATCGGGATCSAAGCGCGCGAGCTTGGCCCGACTGCGGTGGGGGTCTCGGCGTTTCCGAGTTTCTTATTCGATCGCAATGTCGAGGTGGTGCCGTTTATGGACGATTTGCTCGAACTCGCTGTGCAGAGCGCTGCACCGCCGACGAGCGAAGAGGCGATGCGGGATGTTGTTGACATGATGAGTTGCAAGGCCGCGATCAAGGCGGGCGATCGGCTCAGCCCCGACGAACTCTCGCGGCTTATGCAGCTTCGAGATGAWGTCGAGCGTTCATCGAGCTGCCCGCACGGCAGGCCAACCTCGGTCCGGCTCWCGCTCTACGATCTCGAGAAACTCTTTCACCGAAGATAACCGGACTTTCTATTTCCAAGAACCACGGAGTGCGCATGGGCGAGCAACGCGAATGGGTCATCGGTCCAAGGCTCTGGCGATGGAGGCGAATCGGCGCGGCTGCATCTTGGATTGGCTGTGCTGCGATTTTAGCCTGGCTTGGGGATCGGGTCATCAGTGGGATGGTGCGAGGAAACGCTGGAGACTTCCGGCACTTTTTCTGGGCCGCCGAGGCGCTACGGCTCGGCGAAGATCCATATGCCTCGGGCACGCTGGGCTACATCTATCCACCATTGTTTGCATGGGCGATCAGCCCGCTCGTGCCGCTGGGAATGGCCGGTGCCGGCGTGGTGTGGGGGGCGGTCAACCTGATACTGATCTTGAGTTCAATGTTCTTTGCATTCAAAATTATTACAAATCGACTGAAAGGCCCACGCGATGCCGCGACATGGGCGACCGTTATGATCGCCGCGGCTTTGCTCTCGATCGACCAACTCCGCGCCGAAGTTAAACAGGGCCAAACCGACACGGTCGTTCTCGCAGCATTTACACTCGGGCTGTACCTGCTCGGTCGTTTTCCGCTCGTTGCGGGGATGGTGATCGCAATTGCAGCCCAGATCAAGCACCAAGCCGCGCTCCCTATTCTATATTTACTCGTTCGCGGAAGATTCAAGCCTGTCCTGGGCTTCGCCGTGGCTTTGCCGCTGGTCGCGGTTCTGCCAATGACGACCATGGGAAAAGACGCCTGGGGCCACGCGATGGGCCAGTCGTATGGTTATGTTTCGCAGGTCTCGGCGGTCAGCGAGCACACCGGAGAGAGTTCGCTGCACCCGATTATCTGGGAAAAATCCATCTCGATCCCTTCCGCGATTGCGCGATGGCTCGACGGACCAGAAGGTATCTCGATGCTGCTGTTGACGGCGATTGTCGGCACGATGGCAGCCGGAGTCTTTGCCATCACTTGGTTAATCTACCGAAGCCTCGGCATGCCACTCTTTAGCGGAAGATGGGGCGCCGACAACGAATCAAAGCAACCCGGGGTTGTGCTGATCGAGTGGGCAGGGCTTATCATCGCGATGCTCGCGTTTAGCCCGCAGGCCATCAACCGGCACGGCTTCATTCTGCTGTTTATTCATATGATCGCTGCGTATCTTATCTTTGTGCCTAAGAGCGGCATCAACCGCTGGCCGCTCATCATCGGTGTTGTGCTGTATCAGGTCGGACAGGTCATCCCCGCGGACTATGTGAATACGCAATCGTTGTACGGATTGTGGCATTTCTTCAGCGGCGAAAGCTGGTGCATGCTCGCGATGTGGTTTGGGCTGGTCTGGACAGGGCTTGACGCTGTAAAAAAGGGATACCCCGTGTTCAAGAGTGCAGACCAGATCGAGCCTGTGGCTACCGCATAACCATCGCGGGCGGCTTGGCTTCGATCATCACGGCGCTCTTGGGTGATTCTGCCATTGCCTTGCGGATTGTTTTATCGCTTATCGAGTTGAGTTTGCGTCTAAGTTTCACCGTTGCCCGGAGCATTTTGATTCCATCGCTGATCGCGCTAACCTGGCCGCCCTCGATATGTTTCCAAGCGATGCCTCGTTCCTTGACAGCAAGGCCAGCCCGTCGAGCAAGGAGCATGTGCTCAAGATCAAAAACATAATCGTTATGTGTACAAAGTTTTACAATCAAATCTGATGCAGACCTAGAGTAGAGTTTGAAGCCACACTGGGTGTCACTGATGACATTCATGCGCATCGCCGCAAGAGCAAGCCGGAAGACAAGCCCCGTCAAAGCACGGAACGCAACCGCATCAACTTGGGCATCATCAGCATTGCGAGACCCAGCAACGATGCCGGTGTCCGCTGTCATTAGCGAAACAAGCTTGTCAACCTCGCGTATGGTTGCTGCATTGTCGGCATCCATCATGAGCACCATCTCGCCCCGGCTCGCTGCAAGCCCCGCGCGCACCGCGCCGCCCTTGCCAAGATTTTTCTTGAGGGTCACGAGACGGACACATTGCAGGTTGCCAGAGGGGAGATCGGTAAGAAAGGCTTGAACGACCTCGACAGTGTTGTCCGGGCTGCCGTCATCGACGAGCACGACTTCGCTTGTTCTATCCCAGTTTGCAAGCCAGCCGATAGTGTCGGTCAGCGTGTCACCGATTCGGCTGGCTTCGCGATACATCGGTATCACGATAGAAAGCCCAGGCGTTTGTGTGGCAGCGCGTGCGTGTTGCTCAAGTGTGCGTGCGACGGACAACGGTTTCTCCGCAATATGCCCGATCGGATCAGGCGTCGTCTAGTACGCCGACGGCCTCGAAGCTCTTGCCTTCGAGCATCTCAAGGCTCGCGCCGCCGCCGGTGGAGACATGGCTGAATTTGTCGGCAAGCCCGAACTGCTCGACCGCYGCTGCGGAGTCGCCGCCGCCGACGATCGAAGTTGCGCCGTTGGTGGTGGCCTCGGCGATCGCCTTTGCGATTTGCTCGGTGCCTACGCGGAAGGGGCGCCACTCATAAACACCCATCGGGCCGTTCCAGACGATCGTCTTGGCTTTCTTGATGGCGCGACAGTACTCGCTCTGTGTTTTGGGTCCGATGTCAAGGCCCATGTAGCCGTCCTTGATGTGTTCACCGAAGACCTCGATGTCGCCGCCGCCCATCTTATCGAAGGCTTTGCCGCAGATATGGTCCTTGGGGAGGTAAAGCTCAGCATCGAGTTTGGCGGCAAGGTCGATCGCGCGTTTGGCATCGTCGATGCGGTCGCTCTCGATCCTGCTGTCGCCGATGTCCTTGCCTTGGGCCTTGAGGAAGGTGTACGCCATCGCGCCGCCGACAATGATGGTGTCGGCCATCGGGAGCAGGTGCTCGATCGCCGCCATTTTGTCGGAGACCTTGGCGCCACCAAGAACGACCACGAATGGCTTTGCCGGGTTCTTGATCGCGTCGGTCAGGAACTTGATTTCTTTTTCAACGAGAAATCCAACCACGCAGGGCTTGTCGCCGGTGGCTTTCATGGCCTTTGGCACGCCGACCATCGAGGCGTGTGGGCGGTGGCATGTGCCGAACGCGTCGTTGACAAAGACATCGCCCATCGCGGCGAGCTTGCCAGCGAAGTCGGTGTTGCCGTCGATCTCGTCTTTGTTGAACCGGAGGTTTTCGAGCAGGAGAACATCGCCGTTGTTCATCGCATCGACAGCCGCGAGTGCCGCATCATCGGTGCAGTCCTGGCTTGGGAACGAGACTAGTTTGCCAAGTAGTTCGGCGAGCTTTTTGGCGACGACTTCGAGCGAGTACTTTGACTCGTAGCCCGATCCCGCGGGTCTGCCGAGGTGGCTCATAAGGACAGCCTTACCGCCGCGGTCAATGATGCTCTTAATGGTCGGGAGGGCGGCTTCGATGCGTCGGCTGTCAGTGATTTCGCCGTCTTTGAGCGGGACATTGAAATCGACGCGGATCAGGACTCGTTTGCCGGAAACATCAACGGCTCCGATGGACTTCTTTGCCATGATGACCCGTCCTCCTCTGGCCGCAAGACATGCGGCGTGTGCTTGTGATCTCTAGGTGCTCCGGCTATTCGGAGACAGAATCGTCGATGGTGCGTTCGGCGGCCTCGCGGAGCGATGCGCCACCCTCGTCGGCGAGCCGGTCGCGCATTTTGCGGAGCCTTGTCTGAAGTGAAGCATCGATGAGCGTGTCACCGATTTGCAGCCGAACACCACCGATCATCGACGGATCGGTGTACGGATGCACGATCGCCTCTTTGCCGAGCGAGGCGTTGAGTTGTTCTTTGATCTTGGCGAGTTCACCCGAATCGACTGGCGATGCCGTGTAGAGATCAACCTCGACGCGTCCCATTTCTTTTTGAACGAGCACATCCAGTGCGCCCACGATCGGGATTAGGTGCGAGAGCCGGGATTTCTCGTTGAGGACCTTGAGGAACTTGAGCGTGAGGTCGTGGACCTTGCCGCTAAAGATCGAGTCGAGCGATCGTGTGCGGTCAGACACTTTGAGCACGCGCGATGAGAGGAACTCGTTGAAGCTCGCGTCGGCTCGTGCGAGTTCGAGGACATCCTCAAGCTCGCCGAGCACCTGCTCGACGGCGCTTTGTCCGCCGGTGCTGTTGGCAAGYTCRTARATRCTCTGYGCGTAGRTSYYGGCRAGGGYATCGGGGCGTGTRTCGGTCAGGGGCATGGCGGACTCCTTGCGTTTACTGACTCGAACCACTCAATTCGGCGATGGCTTCGTCGACCAAGCTCTGCTGGTCCGTCGATGACAATTCGCGAGCGAGAATCTTGCCCGCAACAGTCGTGGCGAGCGTGGCGGCTTCGTTGTAAATCTCAGACACCGCAGCACGCTTGGCGGTCTCGATGTCTCGCTTGGCTCTTTCTTTCATCTCACCAAGCTCGATCTCGGCCTTGCCCTTGAGCTCTGCCGTCAGCTTCTGCTGGTCGCTCTTGGCTTGCTCGAGCATCTGCTGCGCCTCGGCGCGGGCCTCGCCAAGCGACTTCTCGTACGAGTCGAGCGCATCCTTGGCTTGCTTGCGGGCGTCTTCTGCGGACTCGATCTCATCGCGGATTTTGTTCTCACGCTCATCAAGCCCGGACTGRATYTTGGGCCAGACRAGYTTKGARAGAATGCCGAGCACAACAAGGAAGACGATGATCGCGGTRATSCCCGAGACCGCGCCYTGGCTGATCGAMCCGATCACGCCGTGNTTTTNNTCATCTGCGGCAAMAGCCGAAGCGGCAGGAAMGGACATAAACAAGGCAAKCGCTGARAWAARTGCGAGCCGACATGCGATARCGGTGAGCATCTTCGCCCTCCTAGGCGTAAGTGAACCGGGGTCCAAAGCCAACCCGTCGCCGCGAAGCGACGGGTTGGGAGTCAAATCCAATTGACGCTGCGAATCGGGGTTTAGCCGATGGCAACGAGCAGGCCGACGACGACGGCGAACAGTGTCGCACCTTCGACCAGAGCCGCGGTCAGAATCATGTTGGTCGCGATCGGACCAGCGGCATCAGGCTGGCGAGCGATTGACTCGACAGCACCCTTACCGATCAAACCGATGCCGATGGCACCGCCCATGACCGCAAGACCAGCGCCGATAGCGCCAAAGCCTTTGTACAGTGTGCCAGCGTTGGCTTTGGCAAGCTCGACTGACTGTGCGTGCAACTCCTCAGCCGAAAGCTGAGCAGCGACGGTGCCTGCGACACCGAGAGCAGCGAGGGTCAGGCCGGCAATAGCAACATTCTTGATCATCTTCTTCATTCGAAGCCCCATTTCTTGACTGTATCGCACCCGAAGGTTGTACTGGGGCGATGTTGCCCCGAAATTCAATCTATCCAATTCCACCGAGCCGCGAACGCCGCGACCCGAAAGTCTGTCAGTATCAGTGGGCGGGCACCGCCCCGTGCTCCTCGTCATGGTGATGATCGAGCTGAGCGATAAACACCGTCACAAGGAACATAAACACAAACGCCTGGAGGAACGATATAAATATCTCCAGGAAGTAAATCGCAATCACCGCAATCGTTGAGATCGAACCGACACCAAGGAATGCCACGATGCCAGCCTGGGAAGCGGCACCGACGAACATAAAGAGTGTCGCAACGAGCACATGCCCCGCGGTCATGTTGGCAAAGAGACGAATCGCAAGCGCTACAGGCTTGATGAAGATGCCCAACGCCTCGACGAGGATCATCAGCGGCCAGATGTACTTCGGTGCGCCGCCCGTCAGGTGACCAAGGTATCCACCGATGCCAAGCCGCTTGATGCCCGCTCCGTTGATGACAACAAAGGCAATAAAGGCAAGCGCAGCCGTCACATAGATATTCTGAGTCGCGGTGCCACCAATGGGAGTCGTGTGGCTCCCCTTGAGACCCATGAATCCGCCACCGAGTTCGTCGACCACATACAGCAGATCAAGAATCGGAACCAGCCCAAGCAGGTTATTGATGAGGATAAAGAAGAACATCGTCCACAGAAACGGCATGAACTTGTCGGTCCGTTCATGAAGCAGCGGGCGGACGGTGTTCTCCCGCAGATAGACACAAATAACCTCGAGCATGTGTGCAAACGAGTTCTTGGTGACATACCGCTCGTTGCCGAGGCCCTCGTCGCCGGTCGCGATCCGTGAAGCGGCCCAACGCCCGATGAAGATGCAGATGATCCCCGACAGCACAAGGTTGCCCGTGTGCGCCGACCAGACCCAGATCCCGCTCTCGGTTGTGAAGAACGCGTGGTTCACGACATGGTCGATCGGGTTGACACCCTCGGCAAGGCTCAGTGAAACATCCATCATGCTCATTGCTCCGTAGCCTCCGATGACTTGTTGGCCTTGCCTTGTAGAACAGGCATGACCGCCAGCACTTCACTGACCATGGCCGCAAACGCCACCACGAGAAACACAAACCAGAATCCCTTGCCCTCGACAGTCGTACCCATGTACGCCACGATCGCAAGCCCAAGAGCCGCGATCGCGCGGAGCGCCGATCCAAAGAGGACCGCCGACGCGATGACAAATATGGGCTTTGGTCCCATCGCCGCCATCGGGATCACCCCGACAAGCACGCCAACGAGCACCGCACCGGTTGCCATCACCCCGTCGGCGAATGTGCCCGCACCAGCAAGCTGCACCGCCAAAGAGGCAACCAAACCTGTCGCCAGGCTCGCTAGCCCTGCAACAACCACAACCCGCATGACGGGGGGTGAGATCGCGGGTTGATTTGCAGCAGAGGTCATCGCCTCGTGTTCCTTGGTAATAGGCCCGATCCGTGGGCCGCCTGCTGAAAGTGGAGTTCTGCACCCGCCCGGATTGGAAGCCGGACGAGGGGCCGAACAATAGAACCCCTCACGCCCGCTTTCGACCCCGATTGCCCGTCTATCTCACATCATCTTGAGAGCTGTCGTCAGTCTTGGTTTTGCCGTTTGGCTTGTTGAGGGCTTGGGCCTCTTTGACAAAGCGTATAAACCCATACACAAGCCCAAACCCGAACCCGATCAGAATGCCCCAAGGCTCGGTGCCCGCGACCTTGTCGATTACCCAACCCAGCAGCCCGCCACCCACGACCACGATGGCGAACTCTGTCCCGATCGCGCTGACCGAGACGAGCCTTGTCTTCATGTTGGCGTTGGCTTTGGTCATTCTCCGGGCGCGGATCTGGCGTTCTCCATCGCTCGGGCCGAGCAGTTCTTCCGGGATGGGTGGCCCCTTCGCCACTACGCTATTCAAAGTACGATTTAAGTACTTTGCTTGATTTAGACTCGGCGTAATAATT
>NVSP01000100.1 GCA_002732755.1 Phycisphaera sp. | reverse complement strand
CGGCGACTCCACCGCGTCCGGGCCTGGGTCGCCGCCAAACTCGCCATCAACGCGGCAATCATCTGGAGAAGAAACGAGTTTGATGCATAATCCTCCTAGAAGGGAGAGTGAGGCGGAAGATTAGTTTGCCATGAATGCTTCGATTTCGTCTGCTGATCGGGGGAGGTCGGCGGACATGTTGATGCAGCCGGTTTCGGTGATGAGGATGTCGTCTTCGGTTCGGATGCCGATGTGTTCGTTTGCGATGTAGATGCCGGGCTCGATGGTGATGACCATGCCGGGCTCGAGTGGTTTGTGGTTGAGGCCGACATCATGGACATCGAGGCCGAGGAAGTGGCCGAGGCTGTGGTAGTTCTGGTCGCTGAAGCCGGCCTTGTCGACGACTTGCTTTGATTTGTCGTTGAGTTCGGCCCATGTGATGCCTGGTTTGCACATATCGACGGTTGCTTGCCACATGTCTTGGACGACATTGTGTACATCTTTTTGGCGTTGGGTGAATGTGCCGTCGACGGGGAAGGCTCGGGTAAGGTCGGCGGCGTACATCTGGTATTCGGCGCCGACATCGCAGAGGATGACTTCACCGGCTTGGATGGTGCGGTTGTTTGCGGTGTAGTGGAGGACGGCGTTGTTTGGGCCTGAGCCGATGATTGGTTCGTAGGCGAAGCGTCGGCAGTTGTTTTTGTGGATGGATTCTTCGAAGASSRYRAKGMRWYYGGCTKNCGTTCATGCCGGGCTTTGCGGCGCGCATGGCGGCTTTGTGCGCTTCGACGGTTGCGTCGATGGCCTTCTGCATGGCGGCGATCTCGGCTTTGTCGTGGATCGAGCGGAGGCGGGGGAGGATCTCGCTTTCGTCGCGGATGGATGAGTTGAGGATCCGGGATTGGATATCGCGGAGGAGTTTGAGTTCTTTGGACACGGGGGCGTTGTAGGTTGCGAAGTCGCCGAGGTATACGAGGTCGCGGGACTTGGATTGCAGGATTGTTTGGTTGAGGGCGTAGGGCATGTGTGCGGTGCGGAGGACTTGTGCGATGCCGGTGCCGAGTTCGATGGCTCTCCCAAGGCCGGGGCGGTTGCCGTGCCAGCKGTTGTCTTCTATTTCGAGTGTTCTTAGGAAGAGTTGCTCTTGGTATTGGGGGTGTTCTGGGGCGAGGACGAGGGCGGCGCCGTGCTCGTACTCGAGGCCGGTGAGGTAGTAGAAGTTGAGGTCTTGGCGCTTTGTTGTTGTGAYTGCGTCGGCGGCGAAGATGATGGCGATGCCGGATTGCATTTCGTCCATGACTTTGCGTCGGCGTTGGCGGTAGATGTCGGGGGTGATGTCGCCGGTGGGGGTTGGGATGCCTTGGTCGTTGCCGGGGGGTGGGGCTTTGATGTTGGGCGTTTCTTGTGGGGTTCGTGCTTGGGGCATCGGGTGGTCGTCCTGTGTTTGTCGGTGTATGGGTTGATTGTAGCTTTGGGTTGGTGCATAAAAAAACCGCTCCCGATTAGGAGCGGTTTGGTGGATTAAGATTTCCTCGCTTGCGCTTCGGGCTCGTTATGAGGCTTTGGCATCATCGTCGATGGCATCGGCGTTRGCGCTGGGTTTGCARCTCATGAGGATCGCCATGCCGGCGATGGTGGAGACAAGTGATGCGGTCAGGATGCCGAGTTTGGCGGCATCTAGGTGGAGTGCATCGCCCTTGAACGCGAGGTTTGCGATGAAGAGTGCCATGGTAAAGCCGATGCCCGCGAGGCAGCCTGCGCCGATGATGTGTCTCCAGGTGACACCGGTGGGCAGTGAGGCGATGTTGAGTTTGCAGGCGAGCCATGCGAACGCGACGACCCCGAGCGGTTTGCCGACACAGAGGCCGAAAAAGATTCCCATGGTGACGGGGTCTGCCATCATGGCTCCCATGTCGCCCGAGAGGTGTAGTCCGGCGTTTGCCAGCGCGAAGATTGGGATGATGAGGAAGGCGCAGTAGCCGTGGAGGGCGTGTTCCATGCGGTGCAGCGGCGGGAGGACGAGATTGACATTGCTTTTGATGGCGAACGCAGCGGCTCGTTGTTCGGAGTTTTCCTTTGGTGTTGAGCCGTCTTCACCGGCTTTTTCGAAGTGGTCCAGCGCAGCTCGGCTTGCGGTAAGGAAGCGTTTGCGTTTGACGCGTGCGGTTGCGGGGACAGTGGCTGCTAGGAGGACGCCGGCGATCGTTGCGTGTACGCCGCTGGAGAGGACAAAGTACCAGAGTGCGATGCCTGGTATGACATAGAAGAGTGGGTTTCGGAAGCGGAGCATGTTGATGATGAAGAGTCCAACGACGGTCAGGCCTGCGTACATCAGGAAGTTGGTGTGGAGTTCTTCGGTGTAGAACATGGCAATGACGATGAGCGCGCCGAGGTCATCGACGATGGCAAGGCTCGCTAGGAAGACTTTGAGCCCGAGTGGTGCGCGTTTGCCGAGGAGTGCAAGAATGCCGAGGGCAAAGGCGATATCGGTCGCCATGGGGATGCCCCAGCCTCGCATGGTGTCTGGGATTGTGCCGTCGGCGAGTGCTTCGGGTTTGAATACGGTGACGATTCCGACATAGATGAGCGCGGGGATGAGCATGCCGCCGACGGCTGCCACGATTGGGAGTGCAGCTTTGCGTACGGATCGGAGTTCGCCGACGAGGATCTCGCGTTTGATCTCGAGTCCGACGAGGAGGAAGAAGAGCGCCATAAGGCCGTCGTTGATGATGTAGCCGATTGAGTGGATGTGGGGGAGTTCCCAATTGCCGAGTTTGAGCTCGAATGGGAGTTCGTGGAAGAGGAATTTGTAGTCTTCGTAGAAGGCTGAGTTTGCCCAGACGAGTGCGGCGATTGTTGCGAGGATGAGGACGATGCCGCCGGCGGATGAGAGTCGCGAGAAGCGCTGGAGGCCGTGGAGGAGCTTTTCGCCCGGTTCGAGCGGGGTTCCATCGGCTGCGGTCGGTACAGAATGGTCAGACATGTGGTATCCCCGTGGCGGAAGCGGTGTGTTGTCATCGGGTGTTGGGCACCCGTTCGATGTTTAGTCATCGGTTGAATCAGGTTTGTACGCAAGTTTACGGTTGTGGAATCGTTTTGTGTATGTGGCCAAGATCCACCCGATCGCGGGATGGTAGGTAATGATTGTGCGGCGTGCTCCCCGGACAGAGGGGTGTATGCAAAGCGAGATGGTTGATGTGTTTACGCGATAACTTTGAACACGACCGTGGTAATGTCTGCGTTGGCTTTGATGGTTTGGCGGAGGCGGGGTCAGGTTCGCAGAGGGCTAGAGCGTTTTGCAAAATCTTGTGCCACGGCTGTGTCAGCCGTGTGGGCTATCAGGTGCATAAGAACACGAGGCCACGGCTCACAGAGCCGCGGCACTTTTAGATTGGGCGAAGGAATCGGAAGTCTTGCGGGCTTGGATGTTGCGAGGGGGGTGAGTGACTTCAGGCGGGACCGACCCATGCGATGGATCGGCTTTGTTTATACTTTGGGCATGATGGGCGGCGTGCGGTTGAGTGTGGTTCGGGTTTGTGCGATGGGTGTTGCGTGCGCGATGGGGCTTGTGGGCGGCGGGTGCATCACGCTCGATAGGCACAACCCGGCGTTTCCGGCGAGTGGAGAAGAGATTACGGCCGACCGTGCGCGGATGCTCGCTGATCCGGTTCGGCTTGAATGCCCCGTGGTTGTATTGAGTGGGTATCGGTCGCCCTCGTTGTCGTCGGCTGCGCTTGCTCGGCAGCTACGCAACCTGACCGGGGCATCGTCGGACGAAATCGTGTCGATGGGGTATTTCTTTGCGGGCACGGTCGAGGCACCAGCGGGGAATGTTGTGGATTTCGTTGAACGCCGATTTCCGTCGGATGACCCGGAGTGGACGAGCGAGGTTGATGTCGTTGCGATCTCGATGGGTGGTTTGGTTGCACGGTTGGCGGCTGCGGACCCGGGGCTGCGCGATGAACCGGGCGGGAAGCGGCTTCGGATCAAGACGCTCTACACGCTGGCCAGCCCGCACCGCGGGGCGATCCTTGCGGATTGGTTGACGATCGACTCGGCATCGCGCGACATGGTTGCGGGTTCGGAGTTTTTACAAATACTCGATGCGGCTTTGGTTGATGCGGAGTACGAGGTTGTGTCGTATGCGGTGCTGCGCGATGGGTGGGTTGGCGCGACGCGCTCGGCACCGGTTGGTCAGGAGCCGATTTGGGTACCGGGGCGTTTGTTTTTGAGTCACCACATGGTTTCGTTGAATCGAAGGATTCAGACTGATATTGCAAGGAGGTTGCGGGGGGAGGAGGCGCTTGGGGTGCCTAGTGAGCCACCTAGAGACTAGGGGGAACCGACCCATTGCGATGGGTCGGCTTTTTTTGTTGTGCCACTGACCCCGTCTTTGGGGTCAGTGTTGTTGGGTGGATGGGAAGAGCACTGATCTGTCAGAACAGGTCAGTGGCAGGGGGTTATATATTTTTTGGGAATCGACGATTTCGGATCGGATGGCAGGCAGCTAATTTTCTACTCTTGCAATTCAGCAACACGCTGATCGAGATTTGGGATGTCCTTAGGTTGAAAGAAGCGGTTTTGCGGTTTATCAAAGTTCAGATAATAGTACCCATCTTGATTGACACTTTTGTCTCCATCAACTACTAACTTGGCAACTCCAGTTTCAAGAAAGTAATGTGCTGCTGCATGGAGGATCATTACATCGTTTTCATCAAGGCCATATCCAGCTTTGCGAGTTAGACTTACTCGGCGGTCTTTGATAATGCGTAGTTCTGACGGATCAGATGGTTTGTTAGGGCTGAGCGAATTTTGAGATACCCATCGTGCCACTTGGCCATTGATTCCTTCGGGTAGCCCATCATAGTATTTCGATATGCGAGCCCAATCACCTTGAATCTCAAAGACTTCTACAACCTGATCTCTATAGATATGGTTCGTGATCAAACCGCTCGCGTTTGGGGCGAGCCGCTCGGCTACTCTGTCTAAAATTACATATTGTCGATTCGATCGTTCAGAAAATTTTGAAGAGATATTTTGAGCGAGATTACCGCGTGGGATCATTGCGTTCTCTCTCGCTTGGACTTGCTTTGGCGTATTCGAAGCCTCCTTCGCAATGGCAACGAAAATGGCTAGGACCGTTACTGTAATGACTGGACCAATGACCAATTTTTGTTTGAGGCCCATGCTCCCGGTAGATTTTTGTTGAACAAATGCGCCGCAGCCAATACATGCGGTTGCTTTTTCACTAATCTTCTTTCGGCATTCATTACAGCGGTGAAGAGCCATGCGTTTCTCCTGTTGATGCGGCTAACGCACTATCGGCATTTTGTCTCGTATGCGAAACACTGTTGGTCCGAATAATGATTGATGAGTAATAAAATGTGATATATCGCGCAGCCCTAATATCGATAGGGCTGAATCGCATCAGACCTAGTAATACAAACACCGACCCGCGTTCGCGGGTCGGTGGCACAGCTCATACTTCAATCTAAACTGAATCGGCCTCACGCCACCGTGACGCGCTCATCCAGATACACATCCTGAATCGCGTTGAGCAGGGCGGCGCCTTCTTTGATTGGGCGTTGGAATGCTTTGCGTCCGGAGATGAGGCCCATGCCGCCGGCACGTTTGTTGATGACGGCGGTGCGGACGGCGTCTGCCATGTCGCTTTCGCCCTTGCTTTCGCCGCCGGAGTTGATCAGSGGGACGCGGCCCATGTATTGGTTGATGAGYTGGTATCGGCAGAGGTCGATGGGGTGGCCGCCTTGGCCGGTTTCGTCGCAGCCGGCGAGTTCGGTGTAGACCTCTTTTCGGAACTTGCCGTAGGACGAGTCGCCCGAGTTGAGTGCGGCAAAGCCGCCGTTGTTGGTGGGGAGTTTTTGCTTGACGATGTCGGCTTGGATTGTTGCGCCRAGGTGGTTGGCCTGWGCGGTGAGGTCRGCGGCGGAGTGGTAGTCCRCGCCGTTGACCTTGAACGCTGAGTTGCGGATGTAGCACCAGAGGACGGTGACCATGCCGAGTTCGTGTGCTTCGGCGAACATGTCGGCGACATATTGGATTTGTTGTTCGGATTCATCTGAGCCGAAGTAGATCGTTGCGCCGACGGCCATCGCGCCCATGTCCCAGCATTGTTTGATGTTGCCAAAGGGGATCTGGTTGAATGTGTTTGGGTAGGTCATCAGTTCGTTGTGGTTGAACTTGACGAGGAATGGGATTTTGTGTGCGTACTTCCTGCTGACTGAGCCGAGTACGCCGAAGGTCGAGCAGACCGCGTTGCAGCCGCCTTCGATGGCGAGCTCGACGATCTTTGCGGGGTCGAAGTAGTCGGGGTTTGGTGCGAAGGAAGCGCCGGCGGAGTGTTCGATGCCTTGGTCAACGGGGAGGATGGAGACGTAGCCGGTGCCGCCGAGGCGGCCGTGGTTGAGGATGGTTTGGAAGTTGCGGAGGACGTTTGGCGAGCGGTCGTTCTGGCTGAAGACGTCGGAGATGAAGTCTGGGCCGGGGAGGTAGAGGCGGTCTTTGGAGATGGTTCGGGAGGTGTGGTTGAGGAGGCTGTCGGCGTCTTTGCCGAGGAGTTTTTCGACATTGATGGTTGTGTTTGCCATTGGTGTGGTCCCTTGGAAAGCGGGTTTGTGAATGACTCTTTGCCACTATAGGCTGTGGGTCATGGGATGCTGACTGTTATATGTGTCGTCACGAAGGGGCCTTGGCATGATGATGTTTGCGTTATTTGCATATGTGATGTGGATCCCGGTATTGGTGGCGTTGATGGCGCTCGGGATCGTGCTGATCCGGCGGAGTGTGTCGGCGCCGGAGTGGATGCGGCGTGGGGCCGGGTGTGGCGGGTGCGGGTATGAGCTGACATCGCTTGGCGAGGGGCGGTGCCCGGAGTGCGGGGCGGCTCTTGTCAAGGTTGGGGTGAGCACGCCACGGATGGCGCTTCGGCTGCGCGGGAGTGTTTTCTTGTTGGTGATGGGTTGGACGATGGCGGCGGGTGTTGGGACGACGCCGGTGCTTGGGGTTGTTGGTTGGATGGCTTCGACGGCGCAGATGAATCAGTGGGCGGGGGCAGGTATGGGCGGGAGTACCTCTGGCACTGTGAAGGTTTCGTTGCAACCGGGTTCGGGCAGGCAGTGGCCTTCAACCGTCGTGAGATCGCCCGAGGATTATTCGATCCAGTTCGTGGCCGATGTTGTAACGGACATGTACGCATCGACGACCGAAGGAACGGTTGTGATCAACTTCAACGATTCGCCTCAAAGCGTGACGCTCGAAGTGGACCTTGTAGATTTTGATTGGACGCTCACCGACGCACAAGGAAACACAACAAGCCAAGGCGAGTATTTTGACGAGCAGGCATCTCTGGAAGTATTTGAGGCGGCGGGTTTGGATGTCGAGAAGGAAACGACGGCGGAGGAAGCCGCGTACCTTTCGAGCGCACTTCAAGAGTTTGTCACAATGCCTCAGTGGTACGAGACGGCGGTGTTCACATCCACGAACCCTTTACAAAGCACATCGGCATCTTCGGGTTGGTCGCCGATAGTGGGGGTGGGCGGGGGAGCACAAACCACGAGTTGGTTGAGTAGTTGGGAGATTGCTTTTATTGGCACCATTATCGTTGGTGGCGTGGTGTACATCGTTGGGCTTGTCTTCTTTATTCGGAAGCGAACGAAGCTTTTGCGACAACCGACTTTGGGGTGATCTGGTGATGGGGTGAGGGTTCCCTCGCTCGCGCTTCGGGCTCGTTTGAGCTGGTTATCGGGGTTTGGTGTGGGTTTGAGTTTTTTCACGCCTTTGGTAACGCATGCGTTATTGATCCGTAGAACACTGTGTCGGCCAAGTTTGAGCCGGGGCAGGCGGGGCTTGTAAGGAGCGACTGATGCGAAGTGTGATGATGGGTGTTGGGTTTGGCTTGGCTGTGTGTGCGGGTTCGGCGATCGCTGGGCCGCCGGTGGGTCGGCATATCGATCCGGGTGCGAACTGGGTTGTGCATTTTGATCTGAACTCGATCGACGAGACCGAGATCGGCGGCTTCTTTATGGACTTGCTTGCCCAGGAAACAGACGACTTTGCGGAGATCCGCGAGATCATGCCAAACTTCTGGCCCGGGCCGGAGGGCGGGATGTTTGGCATCACCATGTACGGCTCATCGCTGGATATGGAAGGCGACGATGTGCCCGATGGGTTCACCGCGATTATCTATGGCGACGACCAGATCGCGGGCTGGGGTTCGATGCTTGAGGCGATCGCGCTGCACGAGGGCTTTGAGGACGAGATCAAGACGCGCGAGGTTCATGGGTATGACGTGTGGTCGGTTCCGATGGATGGGGGCGGCCGGGTGTATGCTGGGAAGGTTGAGAAGGGTGACAATGTTGCCTGGGTGATCGCGTTTGATTCAAGCCGGATCAGGGACTCGCTTTTGATGTTCTCGGATGGCGGGGGGACGGATCTGTTGCCACGCGACGGGTGGCGCGAAGGGACGATCGCGTATCTCTCGACCAGTACGCTCGATGGGATTGATCTTGATGAGGCTTCGATCGTGATCGGTGAAGCCAAGTCGGTGCGCATGCGTATCGGTGAGGACGCCGGTGAGGTGTATTTGCAGGCGGCGCTTGATCTTGGTGATGAAGAGCGCGCCGACAAGATCAGGAGCATCGTTCATGGCTTGATTGCGATCGGTCAGTTCGTGGCTGCTGAGGATGAAGAGCTTGCGATGGTTATGGAAGCGGTGCGTGGGCTGGAGGTCGGCGCGAGCGGGGGGCGGGTTTTGTTTGACCTGACGAACGACGCGGGAGATGTCATCGAGTTTCTCGAAGAGGCTATCGAGGCCGATGAAGACGACACTGACGACTATATGTACGACGAGGATGATGAAGACGACGGGGATTGGTAAGCCCTGAAGTCGCTGGGAGTGTGATTTCTGAGCACGCTTGTGGTCAATGAACGCGAGACGGCTGCGTCGGGGCGAGGCTCCGGCGCAGCTGTGTGCGCCAAGAGCGATGAGCAACTGGCGCAGCTTGCGGCGGGGGGAGACCAGAGCGCATTCGGGACG
>NVSP01000099.1 GCA_002732755.1 Phycisphaera sp. | reverse complement strand
TGCTCGTCGCTGTCGAAGCCGTCGTCTTGTTCGGTCGGTCCGCCGCCGTCGCGGTGATCTGCGGGTGGGCCGGTTTTGGCTCGGTTGCCAAACGAGCTGAACCCGCCGCCGGCGATGTCGTTGGTCAACGGCTTTGGCTCGGTGTCCATGCTCGGCACTTGGCCCGGCAAGGGGCTTGGCGTTGGCATCGGCGTGTAGCTCTGGCCCCCGTACCCGCCGTTGTCGTATGTGTCGCCCTTGTTCTTAAAGCGCGTCGTCCGGTTGTCCCAGTCGAGTTCGACCACGCCCGTCGGGCCGTTACGCTGCTTGGCGATGATGAGTTCGGTCAGGTTGACCTTGTCGGGGTTGTCCATTTCCCAGTCTTCATCGCCGATGTGGTAGTACGCCTCGCGGTGCAAGAGCATGACAACATCGGCGTCCTGTTCGATTGAACCAGATTCACGAAGATCCGAGAGCTTTGGCCGGTTGTCTGATCTGTTTTCGGTGCCACGGTTGAGCTGCGCAAGGCAGATGACGGGCAGGTCAAGCTCGCGCGCCAGCGCTTTGATGCCGCGAGAAATCTCGGAGACCTCGACCTGTCTGCTTTCGCGGGCCGCCGAGGGTGAGGTGAGGAGCTGGAGGTAGTCGATGATGATGCACTTGATCTCGCTGCGCCGCACGAGCCGGCGGGCGCGGGCGCGGAGGGCCAGGACCGAGAGGTTCGGCGAATCGTCGATGTAGATTTTGGCTTCACCAAGATCGCCCGCAGCGCGGATGAGTTTCTGGAAATCGCTCTCGGTGAACGATCCCGTCCGCATCTTGTGGCTATCTACGCCAGACTTTGCGGACAGCAGCCGATTGGTGATCGATTCCTTTGACATCTCAAGGCTAAAGAACGCGACCGGGACTTTCTCGTTCTTTGTCTTGGCGCCGCCGATCGCGCCACCAAACGCGACTTGTTCTGCAAGGTTGAGCGCCATCGCCGTCTTGCCCATCGAGGGCCGGGCCGCGAGGATAATCATTTCGCCCTTGTGCAAGCCGCTGAGCATCTCGTCGAGTTTGGTGAACCCGGTCGGGATGCCGCTGACACCTTTGCCTTCGATGGCTTCGAGCCGTTCGATTTCGTCTTGCAGGAGTTCGTTGAGTTCCTGCGCTTCGTTGGTCTGGGCTTGCTCGGCGATCGCAAAGATCTTGCTCTCGGCTTTGTCGATCACCTCGTTGACACCCTGCGCATCTTCGCTTGGGTGGTACGCGTCGTAGAGAATCTGCCCCGATGCCTCGATCAGCCGGCGCAGCCTGTGCTTGTCCGCGACAGTTCGCGCGTAGTACGGCGCACTCGTTGCAGATGGCACAGCCTCGACGAGTTGGAGCAGGTATTCCTCGCCCCCGATGTCCTTGAGTTGCTCGGCGTCGCGGAGCTTGTCCACGAGCATGACGAGGTCGCCGGACTGGTGCTGCTCGTAGAGCTGGATGAGCGCCTTGAAGACCGCCGCGTGCGCTGCGGAGTAGAACATCTCGTCGGAGTGCACATGCGGCAAGACATCGGCGATCACCGTCGGATCAAGAATCATCGACCCGAGCAGGCTCATCTCAGATTCGAGTGAGTGCGGCGGCAAGCGGTCAAAGAGCTTGTCAACGCTCACCATGACCCGCTGGTCACGCTTGCCGCGTCTTCTTGATGTTCCCTGATCGCTCAACTGGCACTCCTTCGCCGTGTTACCGGAGTTCAGAGTACGCCCGATGTCGCGGCAATGGATGCCCAACTCAGGCCGATAGACGACAACAGATCCACATCGCCAACGGCGTATCGTTGGGCATGACCCATCCGACAGGCATTTTCGACGATCCGTTCAGCGAGGGCGGCACGCTCCCGGAAACTTTACCCGCTGACCCGTGGGGAATCTTTCGCCAATGGTGGGACGATGCCCACACCGGCGACGACGGAAAGCCCGTCCAGCCCAACCCAAACGCGATGAGCGTCGCAACCGTGGGCGACGACGGCATGCCCGCAAGCCGCGTCGTGTTGTGCAAACTCATAGACCTCGATGCGGGCTGGGTCTGCTTTTTGACCAACTACAACAGCAGGAAGTCGGCGCAACTCACCAGCAACCCCAAAGCCGCGGCGGGTTTCCACTGGGATTCGCTCGCGCGCCAGATCCGCATCGAAGGTGAGGTCACCAAAAGCCCCGCCAAAGAAAGCGATGACTACTTCGCCACGCGCCCGCTGCTGAGTCGGCTGGGCGCTTGGGCGAGCAAGCAARCAGAACCCGTCGCATCGCGCGATGATCTGCTGGCAAGCTACGCCGATGTGATGGATAGGTTTGGTGTCGGTCTCGATGCCATCATGGACCCGGAGGCGGGCAAGGACATCGTCATCCCGCGCCCAGAGTTCTGGGGCGGCTACCGGATCTGGGCAAGCCGGGTCGAGTTCTGGCTCGGCGGCGCAGGCCGATTCCACGATCGAGCCGTCTGGACACGAACACTCACAAAGAACGATGGAGGGTTTTCAGGTGGTGAGTGGTCGAGCACGCGGCTGGAACCATGAGCATGTGCCTATTGCTTGGTGGAGCGGGCCTCCGGCCCGTGGATCTGGCTCATTTGTYGCTCAATAAATCCACGGGCTGGAGGCCCGCTCCACCAAATCGGGATATGGTGCTCAGTAGCTTGACCGCTGCCGAAGATGCTTTCGGCTCACACTCAAAAGCTCAAAGATCCCCATAGGAGTGGCGCCCTGAGCCCTTCGCCTTGCGCCGATCTCATACGCCAAACGCCACTGCGCTCGCAGCGTGCGCCACGCGAAGAAAACGGATTTGTCCGGGTCGTAGATGTTGACGGCTTCGCTTGTGACACCGTTGACTTCGATGATTGCAAAGCCCTCGCCGCGACCGAGCGCATCTGCATCTTTGTACCGGACATCGAACCTGCCGAAGTCGAACTGCCCGCCGTTGGGTGCAACGAATGCGTTTGCGATCTTGTCGATGCGCCGCTCGAACTCGGGTGTTACCAACTCGGGAGCATCGCGGAAGATCGCGCCCTTGGCGTGGTTGCCCGCCCTTGTCAGTGTAATCGTTTCACCCGAACCGATGACTTCATCTAGCCGATCGGCGAACCGCTCTTCGTGGAGCGATGCTTGGCAGCGGCATCGTCTGTGTGTGTGGATGAGTTGGCTGAGCGTGTGCTTGCCGTTGCCGGTGAGTGTTGGGGTGTCCTTGTAGCCGTTGGAAAAAATTCGGCCGGTAAGGTCTGATCCGGGCTTTGGGTCGCGTACCCAGAACACGCCAAGCTCGTGCGGCCCCTCGTCGTACCGCTGAACCAGCGCATCGTCTTTGATGTGCTCAAAGAACGCGCGGACATCGTTTTCGTTTTTGCAAAGCGCTACACCCATGCCCTGCTCGCCGCGATCTGGCTTGAGGATGGTGGGGAAGCCGCCGAGCTTTGGTTCGGATTTAAGTAGTTCAAGTGTGCAAGCGGCGCGTTCATCAGGCGACGGGCCAGCGGGGATTGCAATGCCAAAGAGAACGCTCGGATCGCCAGATGCGAGGAGGCCCTTGAGCGATTCGATTTTGCTTTCGCTCCCGACCCCGCCGCCGGGCGTGATGCCGGGGTTGCAGCAGGTAAACACGAGTGGGTTGCGGTGTTTAATTGATTGGAAGATGAATGTTGGGAGCGCCCCGCCGTGGAGCGCCAAGGTCGGCCACCATTCGTGATGGCGGAGCCTGCACCATTGTGTGTGCAGCGACCGCCTGCCACGGAGTGAAAAAATCTTGGGTAGCGCGTGCAGCACAACCGCCATCAAAAGCGTCGAAAGCACCCAGCCAAACTCGCCAAGCGAGATGCCAATCGGCCGAACAAGTGTTTGCGAGAGGATGAATCCAATCCCGAGCATCCAGCCGGGCGAGGCGAGTGCGCCAAGCCACGCGCGGACCGAGGTTTGCTTCTGTGCAAGCAGCACACGCGCGAACCCAGCGCCGACCAACCCAACCCACGCGACGCCGATGTCGAGTTCTGTCGTGCCGACGAGTATGACGACCCACGCCACGCCGAGTTTGCGGAGCACGAGCGAAACCCCCGCGACCGCCAGCACATGCACAAACCACGGCCCAAAGTGAACCCACTCTAAAAACACTGCGCCCATAGCCCCAAACGCCGAGTGCCTCGGGGCGAGGTCGATCGTTTCACGCAACGGCTCAACACCCGGTTCATCGTGGCGTGCAATGAACTCCTCGATGTGCTTTGCGGTTTCTCTTGGCTCTGTCATCGGCATGAAGTGGTCATGCGGCGTCATGATGAGCGTGCTTGTCGGCATCAGCTTGTGGTGATGCTCGGCACCCCAGTCAGGGATCAGGAAGTCATTTCTGCCGTGGAGGATGAGCGTGGGGGTTTCAAGCGTTGGCATGAGGCGCGTGAGCTTGCGTTGGTCGGTCTCGTCGAAGTTGCGCATAAAGGCTTCGCGCTCGGTCGATGGGCCGAGGATGCCAAAGTGCGGGATCAGAACATCGAGTTTGTTGAGCACAAGGTCGCCGAGCTTGTACTTGGCGTGCTCAAAGAAGTAGCTGCCCGAGCCTTCTGTCTCTTGTGCGCCAACCGCTGCGAGCAGTGTGATCGACGCGACACGGTCTGGGTGTTCGTCAGCCATGTGCAGCGCGACCGCGCCGCCGTTGGACCAGCCAACAATGTGCGCGCGGTCAATGCCGAGCTGATCGAGAAAGAAAAATACGTATTCAGAATTGGATTCTGAAGATAGATTGTTGAAGTCTAGAGATATCTCTTTGAGCTCTCCGAAGCCGGGCATGTCGAACCAGATCGCCTGTCGACCAAGCCCGGCGAGAGAGTGCCCGAGGCTGCTGAGGTTAGACGCGCCTCCTGGTGTTCCGTGGAGCAGAATGACCGGTAGATTTTGTGTAGGCGGTGTCTCGAAGTACGGGATGATCTGAAACTGGTCAGTGTCAAATAGGCGTTTTGAGTCATCGCTTAGGAATATGTTGACTTGTTTGTGATAGGGGTTGTTGAGTTGCTCGAGTACCGCGGCGCCTGCGGATTCCCATCTGCGGTTCATTTGATACTTCAGGACAATGCGGTGAGTCGCGAACAGCAAAAAATAGCATATGAATGCATAAAAAAGGTACTGACGAGTTCGGTGGGCTGGCGGGTGCATTTGCTTACTCCGTCTCGCCGGTCGTCACATCAACCATCTTGCGCCCTCTGATGTGCTGCGTTCCGAGCTGCCCACACGCCGCCATCTGGTCTCGTCCTTTGGTGCCTCGGCGTTTTGTGAACACGCCGTTGTCGCGGAGCCGTCCGATAAACCGCTCGACATCGGTTTCCTGCGGCGCGGGCCAGGGTGAATCTCGTCTCGGGTTGTACGGGATGATGTTGACAGCGCACCTTATGGGTTTGACAAACTCCGCGAGTTCATCTGCGTGCTCGTTGGCATCGTTGACGCCGGGGATCAGCACATACTCGATCATGATCGGGCTCCGGCCCGAGCGGGGGAAGTCGATCAGAACCTCTTGAAGCGATGCCATATTCCACTTGCGGTTGATTGGCATGATGGAGCTTCGGATTTCATCGTTGGGGGCATTCACACTGACAGCGATCCCGAGCCTGCGCCAGCCGCGTTTGGTACACTGCTCGCGCAGCCGCCAGAGCCCATCGACCCTGCCGACGGTGCTGACCGTAATCCCCCGTGGCGAGATGCCCGGCCCGTTGTCATCCGACAAAATTTCGATTGCTTTGAGAACATTGTCCAAGTTGTCCAGCGGCTCGCCCATGCCCATAAAGACGATGTTCTTGATCGTCTTGCTTTCGCGTGCGCAGTGCCCAAACTGTGCGGTGAACCATTGCCCGACGATCTCCGCCGGCGTCAGGTTTCGGATCAGCCCCATCTGCGCCGTCTCGCAGAACTCGCACCCCATCGCGCAGCCGACCTGGCTCGAAACGCACAGCGTGTGCGTGCGGTTGCCCGTGCTGCCCCTCATCGGGATGACCACGGATTCCACCGGCAGCATCGCATCGCTCGCCGCGGCTGTTCTTTCTGCATGGCTTGATCCGTCTAGGTTCGCCGGCACCTCGGTCAAGATCTTGACCGTCTCGCCATCTGGCCCGGGCGATCGGTGTTCGCCGACGACGGGCAAGCCCATCGGCATCGAGTCCATCGGTGGCGGGAGCAGCCGGGGCGATCCTTCACGCATCAGAGCTTTGTACGCCGGGTTTGCAAGGTATCGCCCGCCATAGAGCCCGGCACACGCCTCGAGCCACTGCGCGTGGGTGCRGCCGAGCGGGTTGAGCAGCGGGTTGGACGGTTGGACGGTCATGTGATGAACTGTACGGGCGCTATAGTCGTCTCTGTGATATGAAACGAAGCGAGGACATCGAGGACTACCTGGACGATCTGGATGGCAGCCGGGCGGATCTGATTCACCGGGYGTTGGAGATCGCCGAGGAGTCTCTGCCGGAGTTGGAACTCAAGGTCGCCGGCGGCTGGGGCACGATCAATCTGGGCGCACCGAAGTTTCTGGGCTGTGTGGCTGCCACGAAGACGGGCGCYAAACTCTACTTCCGCTGGGGTGAGTTTCTCGAAGRCCCCAGCGGCTACATCGACCGGATCGGCAAACACATGGCCCAGAAGGATATCAACAGCAAGAAGGATATCGATCGCAAAGCGGTGGCGGATCTCTTTCGTCAGGCGTCAGAGCTTTCAAACGATACATAGCAAATTTTCTAGTGCAGACGGGAATCTTCATACATGAACTGGGTACAAGTCAAACACGCCATGTCGTCCAAGCCGGGTGAAGAAATCACGCTCAAAGGCTGGGTCCGCACACGCCGAGATTCCAAAGCCGGCCTCTCCTTCATCAATCTCCACGACGGCACATGCCAAGACCCCATCCAAGTCGTCGCACCAAGCGACCTGCCAAACTACGAGTCCGATGTCCTGCACCTCAACACCGGCTGCTCGATCGAAGTCGATGGCACGCTCGTCGAATCACAGGGCAAGGGGCAGTCTGTCGAAGTTCGCGCCAGCGCCATCCGCGTCATCGGCACGGTCGAAGACCCGGACACCTACCCGGCCAGCGCCAAACGCCACAGCTTCGAGTATCTCCGCGAGATCGCGCACCTGCGGCCGCGCACCAACACCTTTGGCGCCATCGCCCGTGTCCGCCATGCGCTGTCGATGTCGGTCCACCGCTTCTTTGACGAGCGCGAGTTTTACTATGTCCACACGCCGATCATCACGGCAAACGATGCCGAGGGCGCGGGGCAGATGTTCCGCGTGAGCACGCTCGATGCCATGAACCCGCCTTTGGTGTCTTCAGTGGCCCAGCCTTCGGTGGCCCGGTTCTCCGAACCGGGTGCGGGTGCTGATGGATCTAAAAAGCAAGGCCCCGGTTCAGAGAACCGGGCCACCGAAGACCATATCGACTGGTCACATGACTTCTTCGGCAAAGAGGCGCACCTGACCGTCTCGGGCCAGCTCAATGTCGAGACCTACTGCTGTGCGCTCAGCCGCGTCTACACCTTCGGCCCGACTTTCCGCGCCGAGAACAGCAACACGAGCCGCCACCTCGCCGAGTTCTGGATGATCGAGCCGGAGATCGCGTTCGCGGATCTTGCCGATGATGCGCAACTCGCCGAGGACATGCTCAAGTATGTGTTCAAGGACCTGCTCGACCGCCGCGCCGACGACATGGCGTTCTTTGACAAACGCATCCAAAAAGGTCTGATCGACACGCTCACGCACATCGTCGAGTCGCCCTTTATCCGGCTGCCCTACACCGACGCGGTCGATATCTTGCAGAAAGCAGGCAAAAAATTCGAGTACCAGGTCAAGTGGGGCATCGACTTGCAATCAGAGCACGAGCGGTTCCTGACCGAGGAGCACTTCAAGCAGCCGGTGATTTTGACAGACTACCCAAAGGACATCAAGGCGTTCTACATGCGGCTCAACGATGACGAAAAAACCGTCGCCGCGATGGATGTCCTCGTCCCCGGCATCGGCGAAATCATCGGCGGCTCCCAGCGCGAAGAACGACTCGATGTTCTCGATCGCCGAATTGAAGAAATGAACTTGCCAAARGATGAATACTGGTGGTACCGCGACCTCCGCCGCTACGGCACAGTCCCCCACGCGGGCTTTGGCCTCGGCTTTGAACGCCTCGTCCAGTTCTCAACCGGCATGGCTAACATCCGCGATGTAATCCCGTTCCCAAGAGCACCAAAGCAGGCGGAGTTCTAGGAGTACCAATGCCGTGAGTAATCTCCAAGACATTCTTCGCGTGCTGTCATCGGGTGTGGTGTTGTGTGACGATTGCTTGAGTGAGCGGTCGAAGGTTTTGCCAAGGCAAACAGTCAATGCAATCTGCCGAGAGTTGCACAGCGAAGGTTTAATTGGGCGCGGGCAAGATAGAAGTTGCACACATTGCCAATCATTCAAGATCGCAAATTGGGCTCGGGGTAATCAGGCCAGGTCTGTCCCCTCAAGCTTGTCAGCAGTTTCTCAAACTCCACCATCGAAAGACCCAAAGGATCGGAGCTGGCCTTGGGAAGGCGCAGTGCAAGATCGGTTAGTGAGCCATCTTTGTAACGAAGGATGGCGAATGCAGAATGTCGCAGACACTGCATCGAAAGAGTCGGGAATCGACATTGTTGCGGAGCGAGATGGGCGAGAGCTTTGGGTGACTGTGAAGGGATTTCCTAGGGCTACTTCTAAAACGAATCCAGCTTCACAAGCACGTCAATGGTTTTCGCAAGCGATGTTCGATCTCGTTCGGTATAGGTCGAAGGATGCGGATGTGGAACTCGCAGCCGCGTTCCCAGATGGCTTTGTGACCTATCAGAACTTGACGGGACGCGTGGGCTGGCTTCGAGAGAACATGCCCGCGACGATCATCTGGGTCGCAGAAGATGGCACGATTCGTTTCGACCTCCCAAGCTAAGCCGAGGGATTTGGATCCCTCGGGATAAGTGTTGGTACACTTGTGCATGCTTATGATTCCTGCCATCGTTCTTTCCGTGATCGTTTCTACCGAGCCCACCCTCCAAGACGACATCGAATCCACCCTCGCCGGCATGGCGACCACCGCTCTCGCGGCGGACATGGATGCGTACCTCGAGTACGTCTGGGCCAGCGAGCCTGAGTTCTACCAGGAGCAGTGGGCGTG
>NVSP01000098.1 GCA_002732755.1 Phycisphaera sp. | reverse complement strand
TCGTCCGATAGACTGGCCGGTGATGCGGGTCGCGCCGGTGGCCTTGGGCGGATCGGGTTGGGTTCTGGCTGCAACCCGAACGGGGTTTGGGGCGAACGGATCAGAGAGCCGATCCCAATAGATGGATGCGGGCTTCGAATCGGGTCTTGCGAAGCCGAGGGGCCAGTTGGCGGTATCGGTTGGCRGRGGAGTTTCTTCTATGCGGAAGTTTGTCGCGATAGGACCGGCCTTGGTGGTGCTCTTTGGGGTCGCGGCTGTCATGCTCGCGGGCCCGACGGCGATCAGGCAGATGGTCTTTGCCAACACATCCGCGGAGGTCATGCTCGCCCGGCAGGTCCTTGATGATGATGACATTCTTGTTCGGATAGACCGGGCGGTGCGGAACATCGCCGATTCGGTCGAGCCTTCGGTGACGCACATCGAAGTGATGATGACCGGCGGTGCGCGGCGTGGCGGGATGGGGTCATCCGGCTCGGGCTGGGTGTACGACACCGAGGGTCACATCGTCACCAATGCGCATGTGGTTAGCCGAGCAAGCCAGATCCGGGTTGAATTTCAAGACGGGCGAACGATGCTTGGCGAGGTTATCGCGTCGGATTCATTTACTGATATTGCGGTTGTCAAGATTGATGCGGGCGTTGGGCTGATCCCGATGCGGCGGGCGACGGGCAAGCGTGTTCGTGTTGGCGAGCGGGCGTTTGCGTTTGGGTCGCCGTTCAACTTTAAGTTCTCGATGAGCGAGGGCATTGTGTCGGGGCTTGGCAGGAACCCGGATACGCGTGGCTCTGGGAACACAYTTACGAACTACATCCAGACGGATGCTGCGGTGAACCCGGGCAACTCGGGTGGGCCGCTGGTCAATGTGCGTGGCGAGGTGATCGGGATGAATGTTGCGATCGCCACGGGCCGCGACGGTGACGGTGTGCGCGAGGGGCAGAGCGCGGGGATCAGCTTTGCGATTCCGCTCGGTGTGATCGAGTCGGTGGTTGATCAGATTATTGAGACGGGCGAAGTTCGCCGGGGGTTCTTGGGTATCCAAGGTGGTGGGTTAGTGTCGGCTCATCAGGTGATCCAAGACAAGAACGGAAATTTTCACGGTCTCGGTGTGCTCGTTGGATCTGTGACACCGGGCCTAGCCGCCGACCGTGCTGGGATTCACGAGCGAGACATCATCTCGGAAATCAATGGCAACCGGATCACACGGTGGCATCATCTCCGATCGATTATCACGACGGCAAAGCCTGACTCGATTATCAATATCACACTCTGGAGAGACGGCGAAGAGATCAAGATTCCGGTTTCTCTTGCTGAGTTTCCGGTTGAGAATCTCTACGAAGACAGTATTGTGCCCAAGCTGCGATTCTTAGGAATTCAGTTCAAGGAAACACGCGGGGGCGATGAGGTCTATGTGGACCGGGCTCTTGAGCGCCTTGCGGCTTATAAAGCCGGCTTTAGAAGGCGGCAGATTATCAAGCGGATCAACGGCGAGCGTGTGAGCGATAGACTCTCGGCGTATGCTGCGATCGGTCGCGCCGAGTTTATCTACGGCGAGCCGGTTGAGTTTGAGATCATCGACACGAATGGTGACACCAAAACGCTCACTCTTGAGTATGACCGCTAGCGGGTGCTTCTTCCTCGTCTTCAGCGGGCTTTYCAACGACTGTCAATAGCAGCGTCATCTCTGTACCAAACGGCGGGATTCGTTCGTTGATGGTGTGCCACACCGGGTCGCCGGTGTCTTCGTGTGGGCTGAGGACGGGTGTGCAGCCGACGGTTTCTGTGCCGCCGTCGATGGTGCCGAAGGTGCAAAGCCCGACGACGGTGCCCTCGGCGCGGGCCATGTACCATTCTTTGCCGGCGAACTCACGGAACGATGACCCGCCGAAGTAGAAGCGTGGTTTGAGTTCACTGAAAATCTGATCGGTTTCTGGATCGAAGACCCAGGTCGCAGGATCTTCGGTGACGGTTTCGCCGTCGCGCTCGAAACGGAAGCGAACCAGTAGCTCCGGTCCCGTCGGATCGATGCGGGTCATAGGCCGGTTTTCTGCTTCTTGATCGATTTCGATTCGTCCGGGTGAACCGGGTTCGATGCCGAGCATGAGCAGGGCCGCGTGGACATTCTTGGCGTCGGTGTTGAGGCTGATGAGTGCTTCGAAGTCGCGCACGCCGTGGGACTCCGCGATGAGCTCGATGCGGACCTCGGGCGTCTCGTCGTGGCTGACATCGACCGGCACGAAGCCCTCGACCTCGACGGTTTGTGTGTCGTAGTCAACAACGACGCCGGGGAAAGGCTCGACCCGGCCGGTTCTTTCGGGCTGGGTGCATAGGAGCGCAGAAATCAGTGCGGCAACAATCATGGCAGCGAGTGTACCAGTTTGCGGAATGACTCGCCGCGGTGCTCGAAGTTTTGGAATTGATCGAACGAAGCGCACCCGGGGCTTAGAACCACCGCGTCGCCGGGCTGTGCGGCGTTGTGCGCTGCTGCAACGGCGGCTTCAAGAGTCCCGAGATGCTCAACGCCCGCAAGCTTGGCGATCGTTTCACCTGTTTGACCGATACAGAGCAGTGAAGCAGCGGGTTCTGCCAGGTCGGCGATGGGTTGGAGGTCGATGCCCTTGTCGCTGCCGCCGACGATGAGGTGGACATTGCTTGGCGCGAGTGCTTCGAGCGCGAGGCGGGTTGCATCTGGTGTTGTTGATTTGCTGTCGTTGTACCAGCGGATGGTGTTGTGCGTGCGGATGAGTTCGAGGCGGTGGGGCAGGCCGCCGAATGCAGCGATACCGGCGGCTGCTTCGCCCTGATGGGCGCCGAGTTCTTGGCAGGCTATGAGTGCTGTCGATGCGTTGATGCGGTTGTGTACACCGGGCGTAGAGAGCCTTGGGAGCGAATCGCACACTTTGATTCTGAGTGTCTGGGGGTGATCTGTTGCAATATCTGGGTGGGCGATGAGTGTGCTGTTGGGTTTGAGTAGTTTGGTGATGCCGAGTTTGGATTGTGTGTAGTGGGCGTGGCTGCCGTGCCAGTCGATGTGGTTGGGTGAGATGTTGGTGATGATCGCCGTGTTGAGTGGGTGCGTGCGTTGTGTGCATCCCGGCTGGTTGAGCCACCAGAGCATGGCGCTTGAGAGTTCGAGGACGATGGTTGTGTCTGGTTTGATCTCGCGTTGTTCGCCGTTGAGGGTGATCTGCATGGGTCATCGTACGCCGGGGAAACAGTGGGTGAGGATGGAATTGGCACCGGCGGGGGCGTTGGCGGTATGCTGTTTGTATGGCTAGATTGCTTGCTGCTGTGTTGATTCTTGTGGTGCTGGTTCCCGGCTGTCGGCGCCAGCCCAAGCAGTATTCGCAGAAGACCCCCGAGGCCCTGATTCAGAGCCTTGAGGACATGGTCAAGGAGGGCAACGCCCACAGGCTCCATGAGCTTTTCTATTGCGAAGACGACAACATGCGGCTGGCGCTTCGGCGGTTTGGGCGGATGACGGGTCGGTTGGCAGAACTCGCAGAGGCGGTCAATGAGGCGTACCCGGACGAGGTCGCAGAGTTGACCAAGCAAGCAGAGGAGGCAGCTGCCAACGGACAGGCGACCTCGCTGATGGGCAAGCTGGCGCAAGGGGCGATGCAGTCTCGGCGGCGCGGCAGCCAAGGCGGTCAGGAGGACGCGTTCAGCTCAGCATTCCGCCAACTGCTTGCCAACCCGTACGCATCGTTCGAGCAAGCCAGCGATCGGCTGACGGCTCTGGAGTTGACCGAGGACTACGCGGGTTTGATGTGGGACAAGAAGCCGTTGCTGCCACCGTTCGGGATCAAGCTTCGCCGAGATGTTGATGACAAGTGGTACATCCAGATCCCGATGGACCTTCCGATTATCACCAAGTATCGACCCCGGACCGAGGAGCAGTGGATGATCGCGGGGTACTTGATGCGCTCATGGGAGAACGCAGCGGTCGATCTGAAGGCGAAGATCGAGGCTGGTGATCTGCGGGATCTTGACGAGGTGGCGGGGGAGGCGGGTGCGATGCTCTTGCCGCCGACGATGATGATCGGGATCGCATACGAGAGTCTGTTTGAGGATGGCGACTAGGTATGTACGAGCCCGAAGCGCAAGCGAGGTTTTTGGCACCCGCATTGATTCGCGCGGTTTGAGGCATTCAATCGTGGATATTGGAGTCCGAGTCCTAGAGGTAATCCCTGGTGTTCATGGGTGGTCCTACCGAACGCCGATCTTGTGGTGTCGGTTGGGTTACGGCTTCGTTGCAACATGTTGGATATAAAATCCCAATAAGCGTGATGGGGCGAGTGGATCTGCTTCTGCGTACAGTATCTGCAAGCCCAGCGTGGGTTGGCAGGGAAACTCTTTCAAACGAGCAGCACACCATGGCAACCGAATCATCTGTTGGTCACGAACTCGTACCAGATCCGGCGCACACCGAAGACCGTGTGACAATTCAGCTTCGGGTTGTGAATCTGATTGGTGTGGTTGTGCCCTTTGCGGGTGTGATTACCGCGATCATTTTGCTCTGGAACATCGCGTTCAACTGGGTGCATCTTGCGATCTTGCTCGGCATGTATCTCATCACCGCGACGGGCATCACCATCGGCTACCACAGGCTCTTTACGCACCGCAGCTTCAAGACACCAAAGTGGATCGAGGCGATGCTGTCGATCATGGGGTCGATGGCGGTCGAGGGTTCGGTCATGCAGTGGGTCGCTCAGCACCGGATGCACCACCAGCACAGCGACGGCGACCATGACCCGCATTCACCGCACGGCCACGGCACGGGTGTGTGGCACGCCATCGCAGGGATGTGGCACGCGCACATGGGCTGGTTCATCTACAAGCAGCCACGCAACCTTGACAAGTACACCAAGGATCTGCGTAAGTCGAAGTTGATCGTCTGGATGAGCAGGCTCTTCCCGGTCTGGGTTTTCCTCGGCCTCTTGCTGCCGGCGATCATGGGCGGGCTGTTCACTTGGAGTTGGATGGGCGTGCTCTGGGGCTTTATCTGGGGCGGCTTGGTCCGGGTCTTCCTTGTCCACCATGTGACATGGAGTGTCAACTCGGTGTGTCACATCTGGGGGTCGCGGCCTTACAACAGCCACGACGAGAGCCGAAACAACGCGATCGTCGGTGTGCTCGCACTCGGCGAAGGCTGGCACAACAACCACCACGCATTCCCGACCTCGGCCCGTCACGGCCTGCGCTGGTGGCAGCTTGATGTCAGCTACATCATCATCTGGTGCATGTCCAAGGTTGGGCTGGCAAGCGAGATCCGAATCCCATCGAAGGAACGAATCTTGGCCAAGCGGGTGGTAAAATAGCTGGACACTGGTTTGTAGAGAATGAATGTGCTCTTCGTGCCACTGACCTGTCTTCAGGTCAGTGTTTTTATGCGTTGCTGTCATTGGGTCGCGGCCATGGGCGAGGGCATGGTCCCCTTGGAAGAGCACGGCATAGAAGGGGCGAACAATCCGAGGCCCCCGCCGAACCCTCGTCAGCGTTGTGGCATACAATCGAGCCTCAACAAGCAACACGGCAATGAATTTGGAGCCAACATGAAAGTTCAAATCAACTACGGCGACATCGACCACAGTGACGCAATATCTAGTCATGCAACAGATTGTGTGGAGGCCGCGATGACCCACTTTGTCAAAAAGGTCACCCGCGTCGAGGTCCATTTGCGCGATGACAAGCAAAACCGCACCGGGCCCGATGATCTGAGGTGCATGATGGAGGTTCGTCTTGCTGGTGAGCAGCCGATGACGGTCGATGCTCGCGGCGGAGATATCTACGCTGTAATCAAAGTTTGCGCTGACAAGCTCAACCGTGCTGTCAAGAGAAAGCTCGAACGCTCTGCGTAGCCCGGGCACCAAGACTCTACAGAAGTGACCGTATCCCCGTGGCACGGGGGGAGGGGGCGCGATATGCTCTTGCCTGCAAGGATGCACAGACGCACACGCACCATCTCGGCTCTCGTTATCGCTGCGGGCTCGGCTCTGGCTGCTGATGCGCAGGAGGGCGGGTTCTCAGCCATCGACTTGCCGATCGAACCCGTGCCGGGAGAGATTGCTGCAAGCGGTTTGCGGGCATGGACTTGGACCGAATCCAGTGCAGGCGGCATCACGCACCGGCTGGTGCTGGATCAGGATGTGCGGATCTCGCTTGCCGGCTACGACATGATGGCGGACTCGGCGGTCCTGTGGATCTCACCAAGACCCGAACTCGGCGACAACGCGGTGCAGCTCTTTGCCCACCTGACAGGAGTCAGCACGCCCGAGGCGGATGCRGCCGTGTCGCTGGCAGCAGAAACTCTGAGCGTGCAAGGCGTGATCCTACTGACTTCGCCCATCGAGCTTCTGGCGGATTCGATCTCGCAGGGGCCGGTGGATTCGCCTGCGACGCTGGTTGCCGATGTTGCGCTTACGCACTTTATGGGGACACTTCAAAGCGACCCGCACCGCTTGCCGACGGCTCTTGACAGGCTCGCCGACGACAGGCCCGGCACGCCACTGACAAGCCCGGGCAATGGGATTGATTCCTATTCACGCCGATTACCAAGAGCCACTGCTGGCAGCCCGATCATGACGGCTCGCGGCATCGTCTCGATGGCAGCGGGCCGAATCATCCGAACGATCAGCGATGATGAACAATCGATCGTTCTCGAAGACGGGGTCAACATTACTTACCGCGAGCCGGGCACGGGCCGGATTCTCGAACTCGCAGCGCAGCGCGCGGTTGTGTTCTTTGCGGGCCAAGCCGATGCATCGATCGCCAATGTGCGCGCCAGTGATATCGACGGGATCTACCTCGAAGGCGATGTAGTCGCGTCCGATGGCACATACAACCTGCGTGGACCACGGATGTTTTATGATGTCCGCAACGACAAGGCGCTGATTCTTGATGCGGTGTTCTCGACATTTGATACGCGGGTGGGCTTTCCGCTGTATGTCAGGGCGAGGTCGGTGCGTCAGCTTTCCGAGTCAGAGTTTGTCGCGGACCGTGCGAGGATCTCAAACACCGGGTTTGCAAGGCCCAACCTGACGATCGGTGCGAGGTCCGTGACGATCCGCCAGGAGTCGCGTGTWACAGACACCGGCGAAAAGGAGTCGTACASSRTCGCCGACGCCGAGCACATCACGCTTGGTTTGATGGGTGTGCCGATGGGCTACCTGCCAAAGTTTGAGGGGAACCCGGAAGATATCCCGTTGCGTGATGTTGGGTTTGTCTTTGGTTCCAAGTCGGGCCAAGAGATCCGCACGCGTTGGGACTTCTTCTCGCTGTTTGGGATGGAAAAACCAGATGGGCTTGACGCCGATCTTATGCTCGATGCGCTGCTGGATCGCGGGCCGGGCGTTGGGCTACGGTCGAAGTGGTCTGGCGCCGACTACAAGGGCGGCTTGCTGACATACTGGGTCTATGACGACACGGGCACGGATTCGCTGACATCTGGCGCCGAGGTCAAGCGGACCGGCGAGAACCGCGGTATCGTGCGCGCTGAGCACATCGCCAAGGTCGGCAGCGACTGGACGGTATTTGCAGAGCTGTCGCATGTGTCCGATGAGAACTTCGTCGATGCGTTCTATGAAGAGCTTGCCGAGACGGGGCGTGAGTTTACGACCAGACTTCATGTTCGCAGGCTATCAGAGAATACATCGTTCACGCTCGAAGCATCGGGACAGCTCGATGACTTTACACCCAACGAGTACATCTTGCAAAGCGATGGGTACACCGTAGAGCGGCTACCCGAACTGACATACACACGGATCGCCGACGATCTTCTCGAGAGCTACGCGCCGGGTCGGCTGCTGTATTCGGGCGAGACCCGGGTCGGGAGCCTGAGCCTTGCGTTCACGGACCGGACGCCAGCCGAGTATGGTTTGCGGAGAAATTTCGCGGCCCAGCGGGGCTTTGGGCTTGATGCTGGCGACAACATCGCCGATGCGCTGCGTGCGCAGGGCTTGACCGAGCGGTCGGTGTTGCGGGCCGACACGCGTCACGAGATCGGTGCGGATCTCTCGGCGGGGCCGGTGAAGATCCTGCCGTGGGTCGTTGGACGCGGCACGGTGTATGATTCTGATTTCGAGTCGTTTGCAGGCGACGATGACAACAGCGCCCGGGCGTGGGGCGCTGCGGGCATCACGCTGGCGACGACGATCCAGCGGGTCGAGAACGATGTGTACAGCCGGGCTCTGGACATTAACCGCGTCCGGCATATCCTGCGTCCAAGCGTGACGGCTTTCTACGCGGGTACCAATGTCGATCAGGATGAGCTGCCCGTCTACGACGAGTCGGTCGAGTCGCTCGCCGATGGCACGGTCGTCAGGCTCGGGCTTGACCAGACATGGCAGACCAAACGCGGCGGGCCGGGCCGGTGGTACTCCGTCGATTGGATCACGCTCGATACCGAAGTCGTCTTCGCGTCCGATGACGCAATCAGCAGCGACGAGATCGGGCGGTATTTTGAGTCTCGACCTGAGAACTCACGATTGTCAAACTTCGGCACGATCAACGCAACCATGCAGGCGACAGACTCTCTCGCCCTCGTCGGCAGCACGATCTACGATTTCGAACGCCACGGCCAATCGGCAACGAGCGCCGGGTTTATCCTCGAACACTCGCCCACATTCTCAAGCTCTCTCCTCTACCGCTACCTCAACGCCCAAGACTCAACACTCCTGACCGGTGGCACGAACTACACGCTCACCGACAAATACAGCCTCGGCTCACGCATCACCTACGACACCGATCTTGGCGACATCCAGAGCGTTCGCGGCGAACTCCTTCGCGATTTCCAGAGCGCCGTCTTTGGGATGAGCTTCACATACAACAACATCAGCGAAGAAACCAGCTTCGGCATCATCTTCCAACCCCTAGGCAGAGGCACCGCAGCACAAATCGGCTCAACCTCACGCTCTGCCAGCGCGAGGGACTCGGGTGGGTTTGGGAGCTGAGGCTACTATTCTTGGGATGTATCCAGCATGTCCTGAATGTGTACCAACCGTTTACGCAGAACGTTGTAAGGTGTGAATCTGAAATTAATTCTCGCCGCGCCATTGCCGGTATAGAGGTAGGCTATTTCAAGTGACCTGCCCTTGAAAATCTGTACCAGTCTGAGTGAGGGCTTTTGGGGTAAAGATACCCGAGGAGTTCTTGATGAAA
>NVSP01000097.1 GCA_002732755.1 Phycisphaera sp. | reverse complement strand
GGGGTGGGCGCGTGGGTTGCGGGTCTTTGGGAGCCGCGGGATAGCGATCCTGCGGTTTGATAGGAGACCCCCCAATGACACCTGATCGCATGACCACCCTTGCCCAGCAGGCGCTCGCGTCGGCTCAGCAGATGGCTTTGACCCGGCAGCACCCGGAGGTGATGGGGCTGCATGTTTTGGCGGCGCTCTTGGAGGACAAGACGGGGACGGCTCGGTCGATTCTCGAGCGCGCGGGGGTGAAGGCCCAGCAGATCGCGACGATTACCGAGAGCGAGCTTTCGCGTTTGCCGACAACGAGCAGCGGCGCGGGGTCTGGTGGCCGGGCGATCATGGAGATCATGGGCAAGGCCGATGTGGTCAGTAAAGAGATGAATGATTCGTACATTACGGGCGAGCATTTGCTGATCGCGCTTGCGGAAGTGAAGGGGCCGGCGAAGGAGATTCTGGATGTCAATGCGGCTTCGCCCGAGGTTGTGCGCGGCGCGGTGAAGCAGATTCGCCAGGCATCGGGCGTGACGAGTATCAACGACCAGAACGCGGAGGGGAGCTTTGAGGCGCTCAAGAAGTATGGCATCGACCTGACCGAGCGGGCGCAGCAAGGCAAGCTCGACCCGGTGATCGGAAGAGATGACGAGATCCGCCGGTGCATGCAGGTTTTGGGCCGGCGGACGAAGAATAACCCGGTGTTGATCGGTGAGCCGGGGGTGGGCAAGACGGCGATCGCGGAGGGTTTGGCGCTTCGGCTGATCAACCACGATTGCCCGGACAGCATGCGCAACAAGCGGATCATTGCGCTTGATGTCGGTCAACTGCTCGCGGGTGCCAAGTACCGGGGCGAGTTTGAGGAACGATTAAAGGCTGTCTTGCGCGAGGTTGAAGGCTCGGCGGGTCAGGTTATTCTGTTTATTGATGAATTGCACACGATCATCGGCGCGGGTGCAGCAGAGGGCGCGGTGAGCGCTGGGAACCTGCTCAAGCCGGCGCTTGCGCGGGGTGAGTTGCGGTGTATCGGCGCGACGACGCTGGATGAATACCGCAAGCACATCGAGAAAGACGCGGCGTTTGAGCGGCGGTTCCAGCAGGTGTATGTCGATCAGCCGACGGTCGAAGAGACGGTTGCGATTTTGCGTGGATTGAAAGAACGCTACGAGGCGCACCACGGCGTGCGGATTCTTGACAGCGCAATCCTCGCGGCGGCGCAGTTGAGCAATCGGTATATCGCGGATCGGTTTTTGCCCGACAAGGCGATTGATCTGATCGATGAGGCATCGAGCAAGCTGCGGATCGAAAACGACTCCATGCCGACGGCTATGGATGAGCTTCGGCGCAAGATCATGCAACTCGAGATGGAGCGCGAGGCGCTGCGCATCGAGACCGGCAAGAATGAATTCAGTGATGCGAATAAAAAAGAACTAGATCGGATCGAGCGTGAGCTTGGTGAGCTGGGCGAGCAGAACGCGGCGATCACCGCCAGGTGGGATGTCGAGAAGAAAGATCTTGATGCGGTCAAGAGCGTGAAGGAGCAGATCGATGCAAAGCGTACAGAGTTGGAACAGGCACAGCGGCGAGGAGACCTCGAAACGGCGGCACGCGTGCAGTACGGCGACATCCGCGAACTCGAGGCGGTGCTTGAGAAGGCAGAAAAAAGGCTTGACGAGCGGGCGGCGGCGGGTGATGCGCTAGTCAAAGAAGAAGTTGATTCGGAACAAATCGCGGACATCGTCGCCAAGTGGACGGGCATCCCAGTGTCGCGGCTGGTCGAGTCCGAACGCGACAAGCTGGTGCGGATGGAGGACTATTTGCGCGAGCGGGTGGTCGGGCAGGATGAGCCTTTGCGGGCGGTGTCCGATGCGGTGCGCCGCAACCGGGCTGGGCTTGGTGACCCGGGGCGGCCGATCGGGAGCTTTTTGTTCCTTGGGCCGACGGGCGTGGGTAAGACCGAGACATGCAAGGCGCTGGCGGAGTTTTTGTTTGACACGGAAGACGCGATGGTGCGGATCGATATGTCCGAGTTCATGGAGAAGCACTCGGTCTCGCGGATGATCGGCGCGCCCCCCGGGTATGTTGGATACGAGGAGGGTGGCGTGTTGACCGAGGCGGTCCGAAGGCGGCCTTATGGCGTGGTGCTGCTCGATGAGATCGAAAAGGCGCACCCGGATGTGTTCAATATTCTCTTGCAGGTGCTCGATGACGGCAGGCTGACCGATGGGCAGGGGCGGACGGTTGATTTTAAAAACACGATTATCGTGATGACAAGCAATATCGGGAGCCAGAAGATTCAGGAGATGACCGAGGCGGGTGCTGAGGACTGGGAGATCGAGGCGGCGGTGCGCGATCTTGTCAGGCGCGGGCCGGGCGCGGATATTGCGAGCAAGCAATCGCAAGACGGCGACGAGATGCGAGCACGCGTGAACCTTGATGTGCATCAGGGCTTCATGCGGCCCGAGCTTTTGAACCGGATCGATGAGACGGTGGTGTTCCATCGGCTCGGTAGGGAGGCGCTTGCGAGCATTGTGGACATCCAGCTCGGGTTGTTGCGCACGAGGCTCGCTGATCGTGAGATGACGCTGACGGTGACGGATGCGGCGAAGGAGTTGATCGCAAACGAGGGCTGGGACCCGGCGTTTGGCGCGAGGCCTCTCAAGCGTGCGATCCAGCAGCGGATCGAGAACCCGCTGGCGGGCAAGATTCTTGCGGGCGAGTTTGGCGCGGGGGATGAGGTTGTGGTCGATGCGGTGGGGCAGAGCGTGGTGTTTGGGAAAGATGGGGCGAGTGGGGGGCCGGTCGCCGTTCAGAATGGGGGATAATCCCAAGTGCAGTTTGGATTGCGGGTGGTATGCTTGTGTACACGGGCCGCGATCGCGGCTTTGCGTTGAACCGAGAGGGATCTTGTGGCAGGCGAACTTACTGATGTTTCTCCCGAGTTGCTTAGCCAGTGGCTCGCCGACGGCGATACTATTTTGGTCGATGTCCGCGAGGACTTTGAGCACGGCGAGGAGCACATCGAGGGTGCGGTGCTTGTGCCGTTGTCCAAGTTTGACGCGGACACGCTGCGCTCGGCGCACGACGGGATGCGGGTGGTGTTTCATTGTCGAAGCGGCAAGCGTTCGGCAGATGCGGCTAGCCGGTACTGCGCAGATGGTGAGCGGGTGTTTCAGCTTGCGGGCGGGATCGATCAGTGGAAGGCTTCCGGCAAGCCGGTGGTTCGGCCGATGACCGGGCCGAGGATTCCGATCATGCGCCAGGTCCAGATCGCAGCGGGGAGTCTTGTTGCAACTGGTGTTGGACTTGGTGTTCTTGTTTCGTCGTGGTTTTTGATTCTTGCGGGGCTCGTTGGTTGCGGTCTGATCTTTGCGGGCGTTTCGGGCTGGTGCGGGATGGCGAAATTGCTGGCGGTGATGCCCTGGAACCGGAGGTCTGGTCAGGCGTGCGGGGCGGCGAGCTGCTGCTCGGCGTGAGGGCCGGCGGGCGGATTTGTCCTGCGATTGGCTTAGGATTGGTCTGTGATACCCTTGGCCTCGACATCGTTATTTTGATATTGCCACCTCTGTCGTAATTAGCGGGCCTATCTTTGGATATCTCGCAATACCGATTGAGGGCAATATGATGGGGCGAAGCGGTCAATTCATACCAACGGGTGGTATTCGGGTGTTTCATCCAGCGGATTTACCGCCCGAACCGGACATTGATCTGGCGGCTTTGCAGCCGGTGCTTGCAGAGGCCAATATTGCCTTGGGGCGTGYTGACAGCATCGTCGATTTCATTCCTGATCCAGATCTTTTCGTCTTCATGTATATCCGCAAAGAGGCGGTGTTGAGTTCGCAAATTGAAGGCACACAGGCGAGTTTGTCAGACCTGTTGGAGTATGAGGCTGATATTCCAGTCCGACCTTACGGCGGCCCGCGTGATGTCAAAGAGATTGCTAATTATGTAGCAGCGATGAATCTTGGGTTAGATTCCCTAGAGGAGTTGCCGTTAAGCATGCGTTTGCTCAAGGAGGTTCATGGTTATCTTTTGCCAGGAACACGGGGGGGCAATCGTGCACCTGGGTCGGTTCGAAAGATTCAGAACTGGATTGGTCCAGAGGGATCGGATGCAGCCCACTCTGTATTCGTGCCGCCGCCACCGAACGAACTTGACGATCTTCTTACGAACTTAGAGTTGTACTTTCACCGAGACGACTCGTTGCCGGCCATTGTCAGAGCCGGGGTATGCCACGCCCAGTTCGAGACAATTCACCCGTTTCTCGACGGCAACGGTCGGCTGGGTCGCCTGCTTGTGACACTCATGCTTTGCGAGAGGGGTGTGTTGAGAAGACCGCTTTTGTACTTATCTGCACACTTTAAGCAACATAAAGACACATATTATGATTGGCTCAATGAGGTTCGAGAAACAGGCAATTGGGAGGGGTGGCTCCGTTTCTTTTTGGAAGGTGTTCGGGATGTTGCCAATGGTGCTTGTGAGAATGCTCGATCTGTATTAAGTTTGCAAAGAGAACTTAGCGAAAGAGTTAGCGAATCGAGTATTTCAGGCCAGAATGCGTTCAAACTATTGGGCTTGTTGTACAAGCATCCGGTACTGACAGTTGCCGATGCTGAAAAAKKRCYKGRMWMAWSWKWKYCARMRRMGMMSMKWWWRKWKRMAYMATYWGAAGCATTGGGGATTCTTGCTGAAATTACAGGTCGAAAGCGTGGCCGCGTATTTCGTTTTCAACCATACCTCAAGTGTTTTCAACCAACCTAAAATTGAGCAAGAAGAGTGAGGGCGCTTGCGGTGCGGTGGGTTTATTGATCGTCAACCTCGACCCAGACATAGCCGCGGAGGTCGTTGAGGGCGAACCCCATGGCATTGTCTTGTGGGTAGAGGGCGGTGATTTGTTCTTTGATTGCGGGGGCGGTGGAATCGGGGTCGCCGTGGCAGAGGAGGCACTCGGGCTTGGTGCGGACGGGGTAGAGGGCGTGGAGCGTGCCGTCTTGGGCGAGTGTGAGGTTTTGGGATTCGGTTCTGTTTTTGATTAAATCGGCAACCCACGCGGGCGGGGTGTTGGCTTGGTTGCGCAGGCTAAAGGATGTTCTGCCGATGCGGACATTGTGGTTAGCGGCGACTTCTTGGGCGATCGCGGGTGCTCGGTCTTTGCAGACGGTGATGGCGCTTGCGGGGCCGCCTTCGCCGATGGCGGCGATGAGTTCGCCTTTGAGTGTTTTCATGAGTTCGTCGCGGGCGGCTTCAGCCTTGGCGATTGCCTCGGGCGATGGGACGGCTGGGGTTTTGTCTGTCTTGTTGCAACCGGTGAGAGTGAGCAAGAGGACGGCTGCGGCGAGGGTGGTTTTGTACATAGCGCGTGCTCCAAGATAACCGGCGTGTTGATGCTTTGGAGTGTAGACGGAGCACTGACCCAGAAGACCGGGTTAGCGGCACGGGCTAGGCGGCTTGGGTTTGGTTTGTCCATTTGGCGCAGGCGCGGACAAGTGTTTTTGCTTGGATTGGTTTGGTGAGGTAGTCGTCAAAGCCGGCGACGAGGCAGGCATCGCGGTGCATCGCCGCGGTGCTGGCGGTGAGGGCGAGGATGGGCAGGGTGATGCCGCCGTCGCGGATCATGTGTGTTGCGGTGATGCCGTCGAGGCCGTCGAGGTTGATGTCAACGAGTGCGATATCTGGCGTGTTGCTTCCCGATCGCATTTCATCGACGAATTGTTGGCCGGTGTTGACGAGGGTGACCGTGGCGCCGGCGCTCGTGAGGATGTGAGTGATGAGCGTTTGGATATCTCTGGAGTCCTCGGCGACGAGGATGGTTGTGCCGGCGAGTGATTTATTTGTGTTTGTCGATTTTTTTTGATTGATACTGTTTGGATCAAAGACGAAGGAGCGGTGCTTTGGGATTCGGAGTGTGAAGGCGCTTCCTTGACCCAGTGTGCTCGTGGCGCTGATCGAGCCGCCGAGGAGGGTTGCGAGTTCGCCGCAGATCGAGAGGCCAAGCCCGGCTGAGCCGATATTTTTTGCGGAGCCGCTCTGGAAGTGTGGCTCGAAGATTCGTGAAATTTCGTCTGGCGCGATGCCGCAGCCCGTGTCAGCAATACTGATGGAGATCATGCCGGTGGTGTGTGTGATTTCTTCGTTGAAGACGATGGTCACAGAGCCTTTGTCGGTGTGGCGGATAGCGTTGCCGAGGAGGTTGACGAGGATCTGTCGGAGGCGGAGCGGGTCAGTGATGATCCAGTTTGTTGTGTCTGTTTTGATTGCGGTGTTGAGTTGGATTTTTTTGATGTTGGCGATGGGCCTTGAGATGTTGATGGCTTCGTTGATGACATCGGTGATGCTCGTGCAACTGAGCGACGGTTCGAGCTTGCCGGATTTGATTTTGGTGACATCGAGCAGGCCGTCAACGAGGCCCAGGAGGTGCTGGCAGTTGTTGGTGATGGTGTTGATGTGTGTGTCGTAGTCGAGTTGGTTGGTGTTTGTGGTGTTGAGTATTTCAGAGCTGCCGATGATCGACGAGAGCGGCGTGCGGAGTTCGTGGGTTATGGTTTCGAGGAATCTGTCTTGGTTGTTTTCGGCATCAATTGTTTGTTTGCGTGAGAGTGCTGTAGATTCGAGTTGTCTTTTGGTTTCGATGTAGAGTTTGAGGACGAGCATCAGGGCGAGGATGAGGTTGATGCCGGCTGTCAGCGGCCAGACGATGCTTGGGAGCGTGGTGTAGGAACTCAGGGCCAGAATGAGGCAGTTGAACAGTGCGGTGGCGGCGATGGCACACGAAAGGATCCAGAAGCAGGAGCAGATCGGGCGATGGGGTGCCTCGATATTGCGGCAGAAACCGCCGGATTGTGGAGGTGAGTCGGACATGTTCACGCCGTTCATCGACACCAGAGCGGGGGGGATGAATGTCAGATGGTGGTATTCATGGGGTTTTTCCTGATCTCACGCCTGTTTCTAAATCAGGGGGTGGCACCCACACCATTTCAGAGTCGTTTGTGGACTATTGAAGCGGCATGAGGATGTCTGCGAGGATATCGGGCCTTGATTCGTCTCGGACGAGAGTCATGTAGCGAGGCCCGCCGTCGTAGGTGATTGTTGTGGTTGAGATTCGGTCGCCGCTGACGGTCATGAGTTCGATGGAGCCGTTGACCCCTGAGGTTGCCATGATGTCGGCAAAGCGTTGCCGGCTCCAGGTGTGTCCTTCGATTCCCATAATTTTCATGCGCGGCGCGAGGCCGGCGTTGTCGGCGGGTGAGCCGAGGACGACGGTTCGGATGGAGCCGTCGCCGGCGATACTCATGCCCAGCGAGTCGCGTGCATCGAGTGGGTTGATGGTGTCGCCGTCGGGGCCTTGGGGTGGTGTGTTGGTGTACTGGATGGAGTAGCCCAGTGCCTGTGCGCCGGCGAGGGGTTTGCCGCCGATGGCATTGACACGCTCGGTGAAGAATGTATCCCAGTCGTATTCAACAACATTGTTCAGATAATCAATGACATCTTGGCGTGTGAATGGGTTTGGTTCGTCGGTTGGTTGTTCAGCGAAGAAGAACGCTTGGCAGAAGTTTTCGATAGATTTCTCGCCCTCGGTTTCTGTGCGGATGATGGCGTCTGCTTCCATCCAGATGAGCGAGCCTTCGTAGTAGTAGTCCTGGCTTCGGCGGAGGGTGCCCCAGTTGGCGCTGCCGCCGCGGAGGGTGWRGMTYGYTKMGNNCWGGWGYCSGNKWGYSRTCNMSAGWMKMGNNYTKGGNYGAGTKYKKCGKMRCGGTAGCGTTTGAGAAGTTTCCATCGGACTTCTTCGAGGTCGGTCATGCCGGCGCGTGCTTCGAGGAGTTCGCCGAGGTATTGGGTGAGTCCCTCGTAGACCCAGAGGAGTTCGGTGCCCTTTGGTGTGTGGAAGTCGGTGGTCGCCATGGCATCTGGGCGGCGGTATTTGCCGCACCACGCGTGGACATATTCGTGTGGGACGAGCATTTGGTCCCAGCCGGTGAGGTTGCTGGCGGCATCGAGAGTGTTGAGTGGGATGATGTTCATGTTTGAGCGGAGGTGTTCGAGGCCGTTGCGTGGGAGGGCGTTTGTGGTGGCCAGGAGGATGTCCATCGAGGGGAACGGGTGGCTTCCAAAGAGGCGGGCGGCTTGGGTGACCATGCTTGTGTAGTTGGCAAGGACCTGGGGATCGATTTCTACAAGCGATTTCATTTCACTAAATATATGAAGATTGTGTGGTGGTGCGATTGCGCCGTCTTCGTTGAGGCTGTACATCTTGTAGTGCTTTCCGACCATGATGGGTGTGTCGATGAGTCGGCGGAGTGAGACGGCTTCGTAGCTGTAGCTGGTATCGCCTTCGATTTGCTGGAGTGCGCAGGCGGCGTGCCAGTCTTGTGGGAGCGAGAGGTGTGTTTGGACGGTCCACTCGCCGTCTTTGATGCCTTCGGGGTAAACGATGACGGTGTTTGGGCTGATGAGTCCGATGGCGTCGGCGCCGAAGCTGTCGAGTCCTCGACTGTTGGCTGTTGGTTGGTTGGTGATGTAGCGAATGTCGATGCTGAGTTGGGTCGCGTCTTGCGGGACATGTGCGATGAACCGGTAGACCTGGCCGGGCGTGCGTGTCCACGCGACGGTTTCACCGTTTTGATCGGTGATGGAGAATCCGGCGATATTCTGAATTGGTCCGCCGGGGGCGTGTGAGCCGGGGACCCACTTTGGGTACCAGAGCGCCAGGTCCGTGCCGCGCTGGGAGGAATCGAGGGGGATGGTTTGTGTTGCGGTGAGGAGCAGACGCGGGAGGTCGGTCGCGTCGATGTGGAGGGTTGAGTCGGCTCGCTGCTGGGCGCAGGCGGCGAGCGTGCAGAGGGAGAGGATGAGGGAGATGGTGAGTGATCGCATGGGCGGGTTCCTTTGGGTGGTTGGGCTTTAGGATAGCGGATTTGGAGGAGTGATTTTTGTTATTGTGGGGGTGGCGTCCCGCCGCCCATCTTTGTCGGCAACATTGAACCGCACGATGGGCGGCGGGACGCCACCCCCACGAGAGAGAACGCGCGGAATCGCTCGTATGCTCTTGCACTATGGCGACCATATTTCTCAACGGCGAGTTTCTCGAGGCGGATCAGGCGCGGGTCTCGGCGTTTGATGCGGGGTTGACGCACGGGGTGGGGCTGTTTGAAACGATGTCGGCGACGCTCTCAGAAAGCGGGGAGGCCGAGGTGGTGCGCGTTCACGACCATCTCGATCGGTTGGCGGCTTCGGCGAAGGC
>NVSP01000096.1 GCA_002732755.1 Phycisphaera sp. | reverse complement strand
CGCGAGCCAATGGGTTGTGCAGGGGGTGCCGGGCGACGAAATTGCGCTTGCCGTATACGACCCGACCCACGCCCCGGAAGAGTTAGCCATCGCGAGGTTCCTCGAGAGGCGAGATGGTGTCGACGCGACCGAGGTGTGGCGGGATCTGTTCAAGCCAGAGTTCGTCTGGCAGGTTTCCCTAAATGACGCCACGGCCAGGTCCGTCGGCGCTGACCATTGGGATTCGGATGCACCTGTTCTAGAGATCATGGAATTGTCGGATCGGAACGTCAGGACGAGGATGCGGCTACAGGATCGGATTGGTTACAAGACGAAGCCGGGCTGGTGGCCCCGATTGGAGCGAGGGGGCAAGGGACTGCCCGAGTATGGAATGGTCGTCCCGATGCGCGAGGCGATGTGGTATGTGCTGGTCGGTGGTGTGAACCGCCGGTCCTACGACATGTTCGGCGAGCTCACGTCGTACAAAGGCCCGCTGCGTCTCGTGGTCCGTGATATCTCGGACATGAGTGTCACGCGGCTCGCCGTGATCGAGCTGCCATCTGACACGCCCAACGTCGGCATGCGTGTGAGTTTTAGCAAAGACGCACAGTGGGCGATCGCGAGCGATCCGTACCATCACATCTGGATCATCCCATTGGCAGAGATGTGGGAAGCGTTCGAGGCAGCGGCGGCAGATGAAGATGAACATCAAGAAGGAGAAGTTGATGAGACAAGTGACGACTAGAGCCGGAGAACAGGTGTTTGTACGAAGCCGACTCGGTCGTGCGTGTCTTGCGCTGATCGGCGTGTGTGCGTACTGGCACGCCGGCGCAGCGGTGGCGCAAGAGATCGGCTACGTCGTAGTGGACATTGCCTGCCCGGAACATCGGCTCGGTCTGGTGACCCMGCTGGAGCTTGCGAAGTCGACGGTCGATCCGTCGCTTGCGTTTCCGGCTCCCGCGCTGTCTACTCTGGCTCATCTGAAATGCCTCCTTGTATGAAAACGGAATTGTTTGATCACAACCCGTTTATACTACAAGACAGGCATTTTTCATGCGCACCGCAAGCCAATCGCAGAATCACGCTTGATCTGGGTCTAGGCCCGACCGATAGCAAGCCGGATCTCTGGGTGGTTCCGGTTGTGTGGGTTATGCGGGTGCATACCCCGATTTGTGCCGTTGTGTCGAGAGAACGATCGTGCCAAGCCTGCCCTTGTTTGTGAGCATCTCCCATGTACGCGTTTGTGCGTCCGTGGGGAGTGTCGTCATGAGTTCAATCGGTGGACCGTTCCAGCCATTTTCAGCAAGCCGACAGATCGGCCAGATCCAGACTCAAAAGGCCAGCGTGCTCCAACAGCTCGCCACGGGTAGCCGGATCAATCGGGCCGCCGACGACCCCGCAGGGCTTGTGTCATCGGAACAGATCAAGGCGATGCTCGCCGAACTCGAAGCCGAGACGCGTTCACTCAGCCGGGCGCAGAATGTCTCACGCGTTGTCGGGTCGGCGCTGGGTGAGGTCTCGGACCTGCTCATCGAAGCCGAGGCGCTCGCCGTTGCCAATGCTAACACCGCCGGGCTGTCTGATGCCGAGCGCGAGGCGAACCAGATGGAGCTCAATAGCATCCTCGCCGCGGTCGATCGCGTCTCCCAGAGCACCAGCTTTGGTGATTCGCACCTGCTCCGCGGCAACTCCTCGATCAGTATCAACGGCGCAAGCGTCGATCTCGAAAGCACCGCGGTCAACGATCTAGGCCAAACCGAGATCGACGGCCAGAGCTACACACTCAGCGATGTTGGCTCGGGCGGCGCGTTCGCCATCACCGGCAACAACCTCGAAAGCTCGCTCGAACTCATCCGCGCTGCCCGGCAAGAGGTGGTCTTCAAGCAGGGCGAGGTCGGCGCGTTCGAGCGCAACGCCATCGAGCCACGGGCCGCCGGTCTTTCGGTGGCGATCGAGAGCCTGTCCGCTGCCAACTCGTCCATCCGCGACACCGACTACGCCAAGGCAACCGCAGCGCTGGCTCGGCTTGATGTGCTCGAAGGAGCCGCCTTCCGCGTGACATCCGCCGGCGCGCAGCTTGATCCATCGGCCCTGATACGGCTGCTCGGCTAACGAGCCGGGCGGTCATCTCCCATGACCGGCGGGCGACCTAGCCTCCTCTTGTGTCAAGCAAGAGCGTACACACCTCCATACTCACCACTACCACTGGCACCCTCGCCCGCCGGTTTGGCGATTATCTGCCCAGTTTTGGGGTGCTTGGATTTAGGGGTTGCATCGCAGCGCGGATCAATATAGACTACGGGCATGAATAATCCAGCCATCTTGTGATGGCCGTCTTGTGATGGCCGTCTTGGGAGATCGTGCTGTGGTACATGCAATAACTCGGATAGCTTCTGTTGTGGTAATCGCTGGGTCGGCGGGGGCGGCGGCGTTGCCAATCTGGTCCATTACCATTGCACTTATTCTCGTGTCGTGCTACGGAGCAGGTTCGCGCGTGGGGTGTATGACTTGTTGTATTACCGCACTCGGAAACGAGTATATTACGCTGGGACAGTACTATCAATGCCTAGACGTATGTGATGATTTGTATCCCTAGTAGCAATGCAGTCACTGAGCAATGAGTTGCAAGGGTTACTAATTACAAATTGTTGATTGCGGCAAGCGTTGAGTGAGGTCCGATATGAGATGGTCAGGATTCGGTACTACTGGAAAGCTTGTGTGTGTAGCGATTGTGTCCCTTACTGTTGTGGGCGCGATTTATTTTGCACGACACTCTGGTGAAAATTCGCATTCCCGCCAGCTACAAAGCTCGATTCCGGCTGTTAGCGTTGGTATGCCGAAGAATCCGAACATTAGTGCGGCTTTCGTTGCGGATCACGCCCGGCTAGTGAATCAGATCGGTCGGTGGCCAAGCACAGAGTGGTCAGCCGAGGATACGGATTGGCTTATTGAGATATTGTTGGATGATCTGCCAGTAGTTCCGGAGTTTTCTGGGACTGGGGATATAGACGATGCCACCCGTATTGAACAGACGAGAGCAGCGGAACGCTTCACGATTGCCAAACAGGCGATGAATCTAGTGGCAACGCATATCGGAATCGGTGCTCCGCTGCCACCGGAGATCACGGACTTATTCGAGGAACGGGTTCTCACCGGCCTTGACCACTGGCAGCCCCAGGCTCGGCGGGCCGCGATCGCGTGTATCGCCGATGCCGGCTGGCTCGATCGCCCCGACATCCGGCCGCTCATCGAGAACATCCGCGACAATGACCCGGAGGATCGGGTTCGCAACCAAGCCCGGCGTTTCCTGCTCTTTGCCGATGGCATGCCGGTTGAAGATCTCGAAGACGACTGCCCGACMTGCCCGGACAAAGCAGACCTGACCGGCGGGGGGTAAGCCGTGCAAAGTTCGCGCAAATCACGGCTTGGTTTCACGCTGATCGAGTTGCTGGTCGTCATCGCGATCATCGGCGTGCTCATCGGCATCTTGCTGCCGGTGCTCTCACGCGCAAACGCCGCGGCCAAGCGCGTTGCGTGTGGCAGCRACCTGCGGAGCATGCACACCGCGATGGTGCTCTACATGGACAACGGCGACGGCTTGGTACCCTTTGCCGAGTTCCCCGCTGCATTTTCGCGGGGCTTTACTGCGCCGTACGGCGAGATCGCCGAGCATATGGATGTGGAATTGCCGAGGCATGTTGATGGCACATTCGAACGAACCCAGCCTTGGGCGTGCCCGTCTGATTCTGAAAAATATAAAAAAGCAGGCACGAGTTACCTGTACAACATTTTTCCGCTGTTCATCATGATCCCGCCGGGCGGCAATCCCCGCGCCACCGTGACTCGGCACTACTTCGAGGRTTCCTCGGGTGTGTTCACAAGCAGCGGTGGTGCGTTGCTTTTCCAAGACAGCGAATCCTTCCACGGCGAGGGGCAGCCCGGCAAGAACGCGGTGCGGACCGACGGTTCAGTGATGCGGCTCCCSCCACGCGGGTTCTAAGCGGGCTAGCCTCCTCTTGTGTCAAACAAGRGCGTACAAACCTCCATACTCACCACTACCACAGGCATCCTCGCCCGCCGGTTTGGTTTTGACTCGCTCAAACCAGAGCAGGCCCCCGTCGTCGAGCGCATTATCGCCGGCGGCTCGGCGCTCGTGGTTTGGCCCACGGGATCGGGCAAGAGCCTTTGTTTCCAGCTCCCCGGTCTCGTGCTCTCGGCAACGCGTGACAAGCCCGGCGTGACGCYTGTCTTTAGCCCGCTCATCGCGCTCATGGAAGACCAGGTTGCAGCGCTCCGCAAAAAAGACATCCGCGCGGAGTACATCAACTCGACACTCGGCAAAAAAGAACGCGACAAACGCTACACCAAGCTCGCCCGCGGCGACTACGAGATCATCTACGCCACACCAGAGCGCATGCTCAAACCAGAGTTTGTCAAGGCCCTTGGCGATTGTCCCGGCGGCGTGAATCTGCTTGCTGTTGACGAGTGCCACTGCGTCACCAAATGGGGTCACGACCTCCGCCCCGCCTACCAACGCGTCGGCGAGTTCCGCGCACAACTGGGCAAACCCACAACCATCGCGCTCACCGCGACCGCGACCAGCGAAGTCCGCGACGATGTTCGCCGGGTGCTTGGGATGAGTGAAGAAGAGATGCCGCTCTTTGCAACACCCATCGACCGCCCGAACCTGACGCTCAAAGCCGAAGAAGCGTGGGACGACAGCGCCAAGATCGACCGCATCGCTGAGACCTGCGCCGAGTTTGAAGGCACGGGCATCGTCTACTTCGCGCTCATCAAAGATCTCGACCGCATGGCGGACATGCTCCGGCGCAAACTCCCAGACCGCAATGTGCGCATCTACCACGGCAAGCTCAGGCCCGACGACAAGAAACACATCTACCGCGAGTTCATCGGCGCCAAGCCCGACCGAAAACTCCTGCTCTGCGCGACCAACGCCTTTGGCATGGGYGTTGACAAACCMGACATCCGGTTCATCRTYCACGCGCAGGTGCCCGGCAGCGTCGAGGCGTACTACCAAGAAGTCGGCAGAGCCGGCCGCGACGGCAAGCCAAGCGCCTGCCGATTGCTCTATTGCCAAGACGACCTCGCCATCCAGCAGCAGTTCACCGAGTGGAAAAACCCGGGGCGGGCGCTCATGGAAGAGATCGTGCGGGTCATGGTTTTCTCTGACTGCGCCGACTTCAACGCCGACGATCTTCGGCTTGAAATCATGGGCAAAACGGGCCAGAGCGGCATCATCGAGCACGCGCTGATTACGCTCTCCAACATGGGCGTGGTCGAGCCGACGAGCGTGACCGATGCCGAGCCGAGGTACCGGTTTGTGCGCGAACTCGAAGAAGGCGAGATCGATGATGCGTCGATCGCCGACAAACGCCAGCGCGACCTGATGCGGCTTCTGAATGTTGTGGAACTGGTGCGTGCCGACGACATCGCCGAGTATGTCAATGTGTACTTCAAGCTCGATTAGTCTGACGGGCTAGAGTCTGACATGGAAAACATCACCAGCCGTTGCGCGATCAGCACTACCGGAACCGAGCCTTACACCACGGCCGTCACGATTTTCGGCGAGCTTGAGCACCAACTTATCAACGATGTCCCCCCCGGCGAGGGCGGCCAGGGCAAGGGCCCGACGCCGCACGAGATGCTCGAAGCCGCTGTCGCCTCGTGCAAAGCAATTACTGTTCGGATGTACGCCGACCGCAAGAAGTGGCCCCTCGAATCTGTAACCGCCAAGGTCCGCCACCAACTCCGGCCAAAGGAAGAAGGCGGCCCAAAGGTCCACCACTTCGATGCGCAGGTTCAGTTCACCGGCGACCTCACCGACGAGCAGCGCCACCGCCTCCACGAGATATCTGGKCGGTGTTCGATTCAAAAAATCTTGCAGAGCGAAACAGTCTTCGAGTCGGATCTTGACGACTAAACCGGGGTTATTCTTCGGTCTCATCCGATGTCTTTGAAGAGACGATGCTCACCCGGAGGCGCGACAGGTTCAGCGATCGCCTCGCGTTTTCGAGTTGGCGAGAAAGCTCGGTGACCGCGAAATTGAGCGATGCGATCTGCTTGTCTTCGTCGAGATCGATGCCCTGATGTGACCGCTCGTGCTCGCTCATGTTGTTGTACAGATACAACTCTTCAAGCACAGCCTGCTGGGGTGCGATCTGCTCGGCGGCAAAATTCATCGCGGCATTGGTGCGCAAATACTGGCTGTCCCGCGACCGGGTCTSTTTGACAACCGTGCCGAGGCTTCGGATCTTTGCGAGCGTCTCATCCAGCCGCGCTGGTGCGAGATTCAGTGTCAGCTCATCACCGAACGAATCATCTATTGCAAGGCCCAGCGTGCTGAACTCGTCTTGCTCGGCGTCGGGCAGATCGCTGACCGCGACGAACGCCTCGTCGATGTTGTCAACCTCGATCACGATGTGCGCGCTCTCGATTGCGGGGAGAGTGGTTGATGCGGAGCCGAAGATCGTGCCGTTGCCAAGGCCGAGCACGATGCCGTCTTCGAGCGCCATGTGTGTTTGCGCAAGGCCCGGCTGATCGGTCGTGGCCACCGATGTTTCGTTCAGGCTTTCCTGCGAAAGATCTGAGAAAGCTTCCATCGAATCATCCGCCAAAGCGTCGGCGAGTTCGCCCTCAACCGGGGCTGACTCTCGCAGCGTTTCGTTCGACCGTGCTTGGCGCGATTGCGTCGCCAGCCTCGCCCGCGGCTCATCGCGCGACAGGCCAGAGTCGGTGGATTCGTTCGGGCTTGCATCCGCGATGGTCTCGAGTTGCCTGCCCAWGCTGGGCATTGGAGCCATGCTTGGCATGTCGTCCATCTTTGCCATCTCGGGCATGGGCTGCATCGTGTCCATCTCTGGCATCGCCAGCCTATCCGCTTGTGATGCGTCGAGTGTTTCTTCAACCGGCGAGGGTGATGAAGCCGCGATCGTCCAGACACCCGCAGCGAGCGCAACCATCGCCGCCACGCCGACGGCGTTGAGTGTCAGAAACAACCGTCGGCCACGCGTTGGCTTTGATTCAAACTCCGAATCCCGCCCCGGATGCACGAGCGACGACCGCTCATCGGCGCGCRAGACCTCGAGCGCGCGCTTCCAGAGATGGGTTGAGTCTGTGCTTTCTTCGCTCATCGCCCGCAGGTCCTGTTCGATTTTGTCCATCACCGGGTCGGTCATGCCTGGATCCCCCGCGTCGCTGATTCTGTCCCGAGCGATTCGCGCAGCTTCATCAGTGCCTTGTTGAGCCGACTCTTGATCGTGCCCATCGGCACACCCAAAACCTCAGCCGCCTGCCTGTGCGTCAGCCCGCGGTGGTAGCACAGCAAAACCGTTTCCCGCTGGTGTTCTTCGAGCTTTGCGACCGCGGCTTCGAGCCTTGGGTCGATCGGGTCGGTTGCGCGCTTCTCGTTCTTGGCGTGGCGGATGTCGGCTTCTTGCTGGTGGTGTTTCTGCTCGCGCACGGTGCGCGCGCCGCTGGCTCTACCGAGATCCCGGCAGCGGTTGATTGCGATTTGGTACACCCATGTTTTCACGCTTGCTCTTCCGTCATATGTCCTGCCGTGCCGGATCACCCTAAGCCATGTTTCCTGCACAGCCTCCATCGCCAGCGACCGATCGCCCAGCATCGAGGTGCAAAGCCCGATTAGCAAACCCTCGTACCGGTCGGCGAGTTCGCCGAGGGCATCGTCATCGCCAGATACAAACCGCGCCAGCAGCCGCTCATCGCTGACCGCTTTGGCCTTGCCCGAATCGGGCTTCTCGAATTGGGATGCGCTGTTCTGAATCAACGAGCCTTCCCGAGTGTTTGACCGAGCCGAGCCTTGTGTGGTTCGCGTCCGTAAAAAAATGCGATTCCAGGCCGACACCGCCGATCAGGCCCCCGCGGTTGCTGCCTGCGGGTAGCTGATTCGGCCGTGGTAGATCGCCGTCACGCTCTTGGCGACGGATTCTTCGATGGTGTGGAGGTCTTTGAGGGTCAGGCCGCACTCGTCGAATTGCCCGTCTTCGAGCCGGCGTTTGGCGATGGTGTGAACCAGCGATTCGATCCGGCTTGCCGTCGGCTCACTCATCGACCGCGTCGCGCTCTCGATCGCGTCGGCGATCATGAGGATCGCGACTTCCCGCGTCTGGGGCTTTGGTCCCGGGTAGCGGTACGAGATCTCCTCGGGCATCTGTTCGCCCGATTCCTCATCCTTGCTCTGGGCCTGCTTCTTGGCGCGGTCGTAGAAGTATTCGACAAGCGTCGTGCCGTGGTGTCCTTCGATGAATGTGTGCAGTCGGCGTGGCAAACCAAACTCACGCGCCATCTCCAGCCCGTCTTTGACATGCCCGACAATCACCAGCAGGCTCATCGCGGGGCTGAGCTTGTCGTGCTTGTTGGGGCCGCCCGTTTGGTTCTCGACGAAGTACTCTGGCTTGTTCATTTTTCCGACATCATGGTAGAGCGCGCCGACATAGGTCAAGAGCGCATCGGCCCCGATCGCGTCGGCTGCGGTCTCAGCGATCGACGCGACATTGAGCGAGTGGTTGTATGTCCCCGGTGCGCGCTGCTGGAGCTCGCGCAGCAGCCGCTGCTTGGGGTCGCGCAGTTCGATAAGCGTCATCCCGGTTGTAATTTGAAACAGGTGCTCGATCGTCGGCAGGATAAAGAGCGTCACGCCCATGACCAAGACGCCGCCCGCGCCCGCGGTCACCGAATCAAAGAGCACGCGGTCAAAGGCGGGTGGCCTGGCGCCGGGCCTTCCGACCATGCTGGCGACCKCCGTTGCGACGGCAAGGGTCGCGCCGATGACAAAGCCCGCGCGGATGAGTGTCCGCCGATCGCGGATTTCGTAGAGCTGCCACGCCGCGACACCGATGCCAGCCATGAGCGCCGCGAGCGTCGAGACGGGTTCGCTGAGCGAGTGCGTGACGAGGATCGCCATGAGCGCGCCGATGGCAAGGGCGATCCGTGGGTCGTAGGCGATGAGCAGGATGACAGTGGCAAAGATCGTGGGCGCCATGACCGTCACGCCGCGCAGCTCCGGGGCCGCCGCCGTTGCAAAGACCGTTGTTGCCTGTGCGCCAAGCAGCAGCACCGCAAGCCCGAGCATCCTCTGTGGGTTGCGCCGGATGCGTGCGCTGTAAAGCCCGGTGTACCCCGCCGCCCCGATGGCGATGGCAAAGCACGCCAGGATCTGCGCGATCCGGTTCACCGCGACCGCGCCGACCGGGCCGGTCTCTGCAAACGCCTCGACTTCTTTGCGGAACAGTTCGATCTGTGTCGCGGTGACGGCTTCGCCCGTGCGGAAGATCACCGCGCCGGCGGGGTGGTCGTTGACGACATCTTCGACCCTTGCCGCTGCCGACTCTTGCAGTTCGCCCGATGTCTGGCGGTCGTAGCGGAAGGTCGGCCCCTTGATCGTGCCCAGCCTTGCCTGCACGACCTGCAC
>NVSP01000095.1 GCA_002732755.1 Phycisphaera sp. | reverse complement strand
GCCTCGCGCCGGTGTTCTTCAAGTTCTGATTGCCGCGCCACTGACCCGGTCTTCTGGGTCAGTGCGTTTTTGTAGTGTGACAAATGGAACGCGGGAGCACTGACCTGTCAGAACAGGTCAGTGGCACGGGTTTAGATACACCCTCGGCGTGCGCCGGCGAGGAAGGCGGTGTAGTCCGTTGGGTCAATCCGGCCGTCGCCGTTCTGGTCTGCCGCGGGGTTCTGTGCGTTGAAGGCCTGGAGCCAGAGTTTAAAGTCAGCAGCATCGGTCACGCCGTCTTCGTTGAGGTCGGCCCGGCAGGGTTCGAGCGTGAGCATCCAGCACTGGCCCGTTGATTCGCGTGGCGCGGTCATGCCCCCGATGAGCGCAAAGCCATCGCCGAGCCGGACAAGGTTGCGGTGGTCCATTGTCGGCGTGCGCGGGGGCGCGATGCGGAGGGTTGCCCAGCGGTCTTGCGGCGCGTTGTAGGCGAGGACTTGTGTGTGTGGGACAGATGGCTGGCCGTTGTAGCCCTGGCCGTTGAGGTTGTACGGGTTGTCCGTGCCCCCGACGATCAGGATCGAGCCGTTGGGTGTTGCGCCGAGCGATCCGGCGGCGCGGTAGGTCGGCTTGCCGGGGTGCGCAGTTTTTTTGGTCCATGTGATGAGCGTCGGGTCGGCTTGGTCGATGTCGCCGGTGTATGTGTCGCTGCTGATGGTAAAGCCCCCGTTGCTGACAGCGCCCCCGGTGTAGAGGAGCATGTTGCCCGCGATGCCGCCGGCGTGCCCGAATAGCCCGTCGAACGGSCCGGGGATGGGCGTGCATTGTGCCCAGAGGTTTGTCTGTGTGTCGTAAAGCTGAACATTGGTAACATTGTCGTTGACCGGCCCGTGCCAGCCGGAGATGAGGTAGATGTAGCGGTCTTGGTAGACCGCCGGGACGGTGTCGTCGACCTCGGTCGGGACATCTGCTATTTGTATGTAGGTGTTGGCGATCGGGTTGTAGCGGAACATGCGTTTCTCGGTGGTCTCGTTGCGTGACGGGGTGTAGCCGCCGATGAGATAGACCTGGCCCGCGACGGTGACGGCGCTTGCGGCGACCTTGGCCCTGCCGCGAACATCACCCGGTGCATCGGCGATCTGTTCCCATTGCCCGCCGGGCCACTCGAGTTTGTAGCTGTCGAGCGTTGCATCAACGAGCGTGCTCGCCGGGGGGCGCATGCCCATGAAGGTGTAGATGGTCCATGTTCCATCGCCGTGATCGACACTGGTGACGGCGTTGTTGCTGATCGGCGCAGGGAGTTCGGGCAGCGGTGTCCACCGGCCGTCTTGGGCGGCGGCGGTACCGGCAAGACAGAGGCACGCGATGGTGTGGATGATGCTCATGGCGTCATTGTATCGACAAACGAGGGTGAATTGAACATGCAGTTCGGAATGAATCGAAGGCGCTAGGCGGGTTTGATGCCCAGGGCTTCGATGGCGCCAATGATTAGGCCGTGCATGCGGGGTGGGGCGCAGACGATGCCTTTGTTTTTTTCGAGGCCTCGGCCGCAGGAGAAGTCGAGGGAGTTGCCAAAGATATCGGTGACAAAGCATCCCGCTTCGGCAGCGACGAGTGCGCCGGCTGCGTGGTCCCAGATGCGTTCGACATAGCTTGCGCGGGTGGGCATGCGGAGATAGGCGTCGGCTTGGCCTCTTGCGGTGACGGCGTACTTGCACTGGCTGTCGAGTCTTACCGGTAGGCCCGTGTCGTGGCCGGAGTTTGTTTTGATGTAGCCGAGGATGCGGTCGGTATCGCTGACATTGCTGTGCCCTTTTTCGACCGAAGCGCAGACACTGATGGGTGCGCCTYGGTCGATGTCGTTGCAAGTGATTCGTGTCGGCGAGGTGTTGCCGACGATCTCGTAGGTGCCTTCGCCCTTGATGGCTTCGTAGATGCACCCGACTGGGTCGGGCAGGTCGAGGGGGTCGCCGAAGTTTGCCGGGAGGTTTGGGCATCCCATCGCGCCGACGACGGGCTGTCCGTTTTCGATGTAGGCCAGCGCGATGGCGTACTGCTGGCCTCGGAGAAAGCCCTTGGTGCCGTCGATGGGGTCGAGTGTCCAGAAGCCGGCGTGGTGCGTGTCGCCCGCGCCGACATCGATGAGCCGGAGCACATCGTCGCTCGTAAGTTCGGGCATGACCTCGTTGACGGCTGCCAGGACCGCATCAAGGTGCGCCGCGTGCTCGGGTTGACGGAGAAACTTTGAGTCTTCTTCGCCGACGAGGATGATCTCGCCGAGGGCGTCGGTGAGGACTTTGGCGACGATGGCCTGGSYKRCRRRGWSSRSGRCGSTGACGGGGCTTCTGTCGTCTTTGGTGATCTGCCGAACGCTGTCGAGCGCGGCCTGGACCTCCCGGCAGACACCCGAGGCAAGGCTGACGGCGTCGCGGGCGGTTTCGAGCATCTTTGCGTAGTCGGGCATGATCTTTGGCTCCTTCTTGTGTGAGGATAGGTCCGCCCGGCTCTTGTTGCGGAAAAAAGAAATCGGGCCGAGAGGTTTCCCCCTCGGCCCGTTGGTTTGTATCAGGCCCCGCTGAATCTGTCAGCGGGTGYSKGRSYRYYRMWGASRMKWWGWKGCSCKRGCASCCGKYGTTGAAGTTGSYGATCCAMGCCGWGAAGTCSGCRGGTGTRCAYRARSYRTCRCCGTTCTGGTCGCACTCGAAAGCGCCGCTGTTGAAGGCCGCGATCCACGCCGAGAAGTCACCCGATGTGATCGCACCGTCGTTGTTGACATCGGCGAGGCAGTCGATGATGGTGAAGGTTGCTTCATCAGCATCCCAGTTGTTGTTGGTCACGACTTCATTGGTGACCGTTGGAACGCGAACACCTGAGAAGTAGTTGCCGGCGGCGAGTGTTGCTGGAACCTGGAAGGACCATGAGTAGTCAATCGAATCGCCGGGGTTCTGTCCTGCGACCGTGCTGACTGACGAGGTAAGCGTGTCAGCCGTAGAGATGATGTTGTTGGTCGAGATGCGGATCTCGACAGAGACGGTGCCGACGGTGGCGCCGGTGCCAACGTTGGAGAGTGTGAAGTCATTCACTGGGACGAACTGGCCGTGGTAGTAGGAGCCGTTGTCGGCGTTGTAGTTGGTTGCCGCGATGTCGGGCCTGCCGTTGACCTGGATCGGTGTGTTGTTGAGGAAGTAGTTTGATGCGACGCTGTTGTCAACATCATCGCTTGCGCTGATGATGATGCCGATGTAGCGTTGGCCTTCGCCCAGGCTTGAGGGGAGGTTGACAGACTCGGAGGGTGTGGTGAAGGATGCGTTGCCGGAAAGACCCGAGTAGGTGAAGCTTGCGATCTCGGGATCACCTGTCGAGAGGATGGTGTTGGTCGAGGCGCGGACACTCATGGTGATGGCGTTTGAGGGGTCGCCGCCGAGGTTTTGTATGGTGGCTTGGACATTGATATTGTCGCCGAGGAAGAATGTACCCGCTGTGTTCTGGAATCCCACGATGTCAGGGTTGGCTACGCCGTTGACGGTGATTTCCCAGGCGTCTTGGCCCGAGGCGTCGTTGTTGGTGCTGCTGGCATCGGAGTGGTTGAGCAGGAACCCAACCCAGCGTGTGCCCGATGGCGTGCTCTGTGGGATGGTGAGCGTGCGGGTTGGCGCAAAGACCGAGCCGGTACCGCCGTAGTTGTGGCTAAACGATCCTGAGACGAGTTGTGTGTCAGAGGTTGTGATGAAGTCGTTTGTTGACAAGCGGTAGGTGTAGCTGGCTGAGCCGTTGTAGGCGGCCTGTGACCAGTTGCCGACGATGGCGTTTGCGGTCATGGTGTTGCCCGCGGTGACGGTGCTGGTCGAGCCGCGCGTCCAGAGTGCCCAGAGGTCGTGCGCTGCGGGCTTGGCGGCTTGGATGAATGTGTCACGGACATACTCGAACGAGCCTTGCCAGAAGTTGACGTGGCGTGTCCAGTTGACGCGGTCGGAGGTCGATGCAACGCCATAGGCGAAACGGCTTCCGTTTTGAATGTTGTAGTTGCTCGAGCCGCTCATGCCGCCAAAGCCCGCGCTGTCATACTGAGCGCGGTTGGAGGATGGGCATGAGTCGAAGTCGCCGAAGCGGTAGTACATGAAGTTGCCGTTCCAGCCGAAGGCGGCCTCGGCTGGGTAGCTGGCGTTGTGCCATGTGGGGGTTGTGAAGGTGCTGCAGCTTGAGCTCCAGCCGTAGCCGAAGTTGCCTGTGATGTGGCCCACWGTGCGGTCAAGGCGGATGTAGCCCTGGTCAGCATTGAAATCGCCGTTCTGTGTCCAGCCGGTCCATGAGACCAAGCCGACGGACTTTGCAAAGCCGACTGGCCAGTCGGTCTCGTCGGTGAATGGGATGGTGTTGCCGTTGCCGTTGTCATTGTCGTATCCGGGGAAGACCCAGATTTCGTCAGCCCAGGCGCCGCCGTTGCCYTGGTTGATGCAGTGGCCMGCGATGAGGACGGTTCTGCGGTCGATGAGCGTGCCCGAGCAGACCGAGTAGCCGGTACCAAAGCGCATCAGGATTTTGCAGTTGATGAYCCAWGGGGCCGAAGTCGTGTTGCTGATGAGKGWCATCGCGCCCATGTTCTCGTTGAACACGCCGTCGTCGTTGCTGTCTTCGATCATGCCGGGCATGCTTTCGACGGTGTTTCCATCAACCATGTTGGAGAGGATGATGGGGTCGCCGATGGTCTCGATACCGGTGCGCATGTCGTACATGACAGGTCGCTCGAGCGAGAAGTCGGTATCGACGAGGGGCAGGCCCTCGTCGTTTGGCATGGGCATGGCGACGGCGCCGTTGGCCTCGGGGGGTGGGGCGCGGAAGAAGGCATCTCGCTGCCCTTCCTCATCACCGGGGCCAGCCACGAAAGGCTGGGCGGTTGCGCCGGCTGCCAGACCGGCGCACGCGATCAGACCAAAGGTCTTCTTCATATTGAACTTCATTGCTTTCACTCCTGTTGTGGCGCATATCGATCGCGCCGGATCATCAGCTTGCCCAAAAGGTGGAAGACCCACCCAAGGCGCCACGCACACAGATGTGTACGCCCAAATACACTTTCCCGTGTCACACAAAAAGTGAGGTCCGCTGGACGGAGACGGCCCCAACACAGGAAGCCCGAGTGTAAAGCTTGGGGGTTCCCCTTAGCAACTGGTTGGGCAAAAGAAAGGGAAAGTCTGTGTACAAAGGGACCCGGAGACCACCTAAACAGGTGGTTATTGGACCGCTTAGGTCTGTATTGTGCGAGATGTGTGTACACAAGGCCCCGGATTGCTCCGGGGCCTTGCTTGAAATGGGCTCTAAGTTGTGTTCAGGCCGGGGTTACGGGCAGCCGGCGTTGAAGTTGCTGACCCACGCGGTGAAGTCGGTTGGGGTGCACGCACCGTCGCCGTTTTGGTCGCACTCGGGAGCGCCGGAGTTGAATGCTGCGATCCACGCGGTGAAGTCTGTGCCGGTGAGCACGCCGTCGCCGTTGACATCGGCCAGGCAGTCTGTGCCGCAATCGCCCGGGATGATGATCTCGATGGCGTCGACACCTGCTTCGATGACATTTTGTGTGCCTTGGTCGTCGGCAATAAAGCGGAGGCGGAGGTCGTTGGTGGCGGCGAAGTCTGTGCCTTCAACGAGTTCGCCCGACCGCCAAGTGCCTGAAGCTGTGGAGATGGTTCGGACGGTGTTGAACGCGCCGCCGTTTTCTGAGACTTGGACGCGGAATGAGTCACCGTTGATTTCGCCGCCGGGTGTGTCGTTGTACCAGTATCGGTATGAGATGCGAGCGCCGGTTGGTGCATCGAGTGATGGACCGGTCAGGATTGTTTCGCCGTTGTCAACATCTGAGTTGCCGGCGATGTTGTCGGTGAGCCACGCTTGTCCCGAACCGTCGGCGTCTGCTGCTGGATCGCCGCGATCGCCGTTGGCCGGGATGCCCCGGTTCCAGTGGCCGTCGGAGGCGTCGCCTGAGACGCTCCAGCCTGGGTCTGTTTCAGAATTGTCCGTGTACGAGACGACATCGGCTGTGACGCTCGCGGCGATGGGGACCGCCGAGCCGTTGATGGGGAAGTCGATTGTTGTGCCGGTGCTTGTCATGGCCTGGAGATAGAACTCGACGGTGGTGTCGCAGCCGCCCGCGATGACTGTCGCGGTGTACATGTCGTTGCCCAGTGGCGAGGCGGCCAGTTCTGTGAATGAGCCGGAGTTGCCTTGACGGGCAAAGACTTTGACATTGTTGTCTGAGCCGTTGTTGAGCGAGTCGAGGACGCTAAAGACGATTTGCCGGTTTTCGTCGGCTTCGAAGGTGTCGTAGTAGGACGAGTCGAGCACGAACCGCAAGGGTTGTGTGCGAAGCTCAGCCATGACGAGGTAGGCCCGGTAGATCTCCTGGGCGGTAGGCAGGATTTGAGAGGCGGGGGGCGCGAACCCGCCGCCAGCACCGGAATCAGGTCGTGCTTCGATCGTGAATCCGAAGGCGTCGAGCGCGACGACGCTCCAGTCGCCGAAGGTGCCCCCGGCTTCGWAGAGGTCGAGGGAACGCTGGGGCGTGTAGAGGATGCCGTGGGTCGAGAGGATGGCGGTGGACATTTCTTGCGCGACGACGGCGAGTTCGGCCTGGTTTGGGACGACCTGAGCGAAAGTGCCCGGTGCGTGGAGGACGAGTTGTGAGTAGCTGTGGGTGTCGACATGTGCGCGGAGGTCGTCCATGCTGCTCATAAAGTTGCTGATAACAGTTGATTCTGGTTCGGAGAATGGGGCGGTTCCTCGGTAGATTTCGCTGTTTGGGTCGTTCGATGAGCCGTTGCCGCCCCAGTCGGCGGAGAAGTTTCTGTTGAGGTCTACGCCGAAGCTGCCCCCGCCGTTGTTGCGCCGGTTTTTGCGCCAGAAGCGTTCGGTTTGCCATGAGTAGACATAGCCGTCGGCGTTGAGGACGGGCGTGATGTACCAATCGACGGTGTCCATGAGGTTTCGTACGCGCGGGTTGGTGTCGTAGCCTCGGACAAGGTTTTCCATGAGGTATGCGGATGCGGGAGTGGTGATCCATTCGCGGGCGTGGATGGTCGAGTTGATGGCGACCTGTGGGCGGTTTGACGCGTCGCCCGGGCCGGTGATATTGACATTCCAGATGTCTCGACCTTCGAGTGTTTGACCGATCGACTGGATCGAGGCGAGGTCGGGTCGCTCTGCAACGATTTGATTCATGAACATGACATGGTCGGCGAACGGGTGGTAGTTGGCGTAGTCGATCGCGTCGCCGCCACGGGCGCGGTTGGCGTTGCCCGCAGCGATCTCGGCTTGCTCGCGGTCAACGACGGCTTGCAGATTATCGATGATGACCTCGACCTCGATACCCTCGGCGCGGAGGGTGGCGACAGCTTCGGCGCTCATCTGGATATCGACCGGGCCTCGGCCCACACGCTCAGACCAGACGCTGTCGCCAAGCTCGATGGCGCGTGCGAGTTCTTCGCCCGTTTGGTGTGTGACGCGGACGACCTGCTGGCCCTCGTAGGTGACAACGGGCTGGTCTTTGGCTTGACCAAACGCGGAGCCTGCTGCCAAGAGCAGCGAGAGCGCTATCACGGGTGTTGATCGTTTCACAAGCGTTTCCTCTTCAGTTTGTGTGTGAGCGCCGGGCCGATCGGCACAGCGCAATGATTCCCCTCGCCCGGCATACCGGGGCTGCACATCTATACGGTGACACAGCTCTGCCTGTTCCGCAACCGAACAAAGAGCAATCTTGGGAGCTATTTCAGCGGATCGTCGTGTCCGAGAACCGTCATGGGGGGCGTGGAACAAGCGGGTGGGATGGATGTGTTTGACTATGCTGACGATTGCTCTTGGCGCAGGCAGGCTGATGTGTCAGAATGGGTGTGTTGTTGTGTCCTGCTCCGCTTCTGGGCTCTTGGAGTTTTTATATGTTTTGCATCCGCACTTTTTCGATCGCTTCGTGTCTGGTTCTTGCTGCCGGTTCTGTCTTTGGGCAGGGGCATGAGGCGTTGGTGCTTGTTGACCCGTCAAGCCCTGAGAGCCTGTATGTGTCCAACTACTACGCTGCTGCGCGGGGTATCCCATCGAGCGGGCTGGCGTATTTCGATCCGGCAGCGAACGACTTTGCTGACTTCACAGCGACCCGCAAACCGGCGCTCATGGGCACGCTGGCCAACCACCGCAACCGCGGGAGTATTGATTATGTGATTCTGACTTCCGATGCGCCGTACCGGTTGTCTGCAACTGGGTTTGTCAGCGACGGGTGCGTGGCGGTGTCACGCTTTAGCCTGACCGGCTGCTACACGATGACGCAGTACACGGACACGGTGCTCGGGGGCACATCGTCTTTGCTCTCAAACGGGTTCTTCGATATTGACGGCGTGGCGCGTGGGTTTGACAGCAACATCTCGTACCACGCCGGCGACCCGGGCGTGGGAACGCCTGCGGGGCGGTCTTTCATCGGCGCGGCTCTTGGGTACACCGGCAGCGGGGGCACGGACCTTGCCACCGTGCTCTCGATGATCGACAAGTCTGTCGCGGCTGACGGGACATTCCCCGCCGGAACATTCCACTTTTTGCAGACGGGTGATGCGGCACGATCCGCCCCGCGGCATGGGTTGTACACCGGCGCGGTCAACAAGATCGTTGCCAACGGCGGGCTTGCGGTCAGGACATCTGGCCCGCTGCTCCCATCGGGCGGCGCGGTGAGCGCGGGCGCGATGAGCGGTTTTGCAGGGGCTGATATTCTTGGGGGTGACTTTAGCTTTGCCGATGGCGCGTTCGCCGATCATCTGACGAGCTTTGGCGCCACATTTACCGACACAAGCCAGACGAAGGTGACCAAGTGGATCGAGAAAGGGGCGATATGCACTTTTGGTGCGATTCAGGAACCCTGCAACTATCCAAACAAGTTCCCCACCGCCAATGTCCACACGATGTACCACGAGGGCGCCACGATCGGCGAGGCGTGCTTCCGTTCGTTGCAGGCTGTGCCGTTTCAGGGCATGATGATCGGCGATCCGCTGTGCCACCCGTACACGCATGTCCCAACGGTCGGCCCGGGCACGCTGCCCACGGGGGCTGTTTCGGGCAATGTTTCGTTCATTCCGACCGCAACAACCGCGCACCCGTCCGCCACGATCGCAACTGTTGAGGTGTACATCAACGGCATCCTGCGTTCGTCTGGCCCGTTCGGCGATGTGCAGTTTGTTCGCACCACATTCCTCGACGACGGCTGGCACGAGATCCGCATCGTCGCCATCGACAGCACGCTCGTCGGCGCGCAGGGCGAATGGGTCGGCGATCTCTTTACCGACAACAACGGCAAGGTGATCACGGCGTCCACACCTGCGGCGAACATCGACCGCTCGGGGCTTATCCAGATAGCCACCGATGCCAATGATCCGAATGTGACCGAAACAAGACTTCTGCACAACGACCGGGTTGTGGCGGCGATCCCGGGCACGGGCAACATCGAGACCCGCGGCG
>NVSP01000094.1 GCA_002732755.1 Phycisphaera sp. | reverse complement strand
GACTACATCAGAAAAGCTGGCTGGCGAACCGTCTGTCCTTCCTCCTGCCGAAGGCGCTGTACCGGACGAAGTGGCGCCAACTCCTGCGGCGCCCCTGCAGGGAGCGCCATCAACTCCATCAGAGCCTGCTCCAAAGCTTGAGACTGATCCGGCCCCGGCCTCCGAAGACGATGTCGTGATGCCCAGCGACAACGCCCTCCAGCCAATTGGCGTCGTACTTGAAATCGCGGGCTCCGGATCGATGATCGCCATCGACACGCAACGTCTGACCGAATGCGCCGATGATAAAGATTCCGCAATCGCAATGGCGGGGCAAGTCGGCTCGCAGATCAAGATCCGCGTGGGCAACAGCTGGCTGCTCGCCAGCGTGCGCAACCAGCGCCAGGACCGCAAGGCGGGGTCGATCCTCGCCAATATCGACTTCCTCGGCGAAGGCACCGAAGAAAAGCTCACCGGCCTTATCGATGAATCAAACCAAATCACCGCCATCCTCACAACAATCGTAAAGAAACTCAAAAGCGAGAAATAACCAATGCACAGCACCCGTCCCAGTCCCACCCTTCTCACTTCTCACTTCACCCTTCTCACTTCAAAATCATGACCGACAACGACCAAAAAGAACTGGGCACGACCCTCTGGAGCATCGCAAATCAACTCCGCGGGGCGATGGATGCGGATGACTTCCGCGACTACATGCTCTCATTCCTGTTCCTGCGGTATCTCTCGGACAACTACGAGGCCGCCGCCAAGAARGARCTGGGCAAGGACTATCCAAAGGTGACCCCCAASGGCGACGACCGKCGCGTGCCGYTGGCGGTTTGGTATGCCGACAACCCSGACGATGTSGCCCAGTTCGAGAAGCAGATGCGYCGCAAGGCCCACTATGTCATCAAGCCCGACCACCTCTGGACCAGCATCGCCAACATGGCCCGCATMCAGAACGGCGACCTGCTCGATACGCTGCAGGADGGGTTCAAGTACATCGAGAACCAATCCTTCGAGAGCACYTTCCAAGGGCTGTTCTCGGARATCAACCTCGAATCRCACAAGCTGGGSCGAAGCTACACCGAYCGMAATGTCAARCTCTGCACGATCATCACCAAGATCAACGAGGGGTTRKCAGAGTTYTCWACYGACAGSGACWYGCTCGGCGACGCCTACGAATACCTGATCGSKSARTTTGCWKCSGGYKCGGGCAARAAGGCGGGCGAGTTCTAYACSCCKMAGCAGRTYTCCAMMATCCTYKCCAARATMGTCWYMCTSGAYARMYMMSRMMNCAAAKMSSSSYAWGAWNNNCCGGCTYGCSRRWSTSNCTCGNCTTCKSCTGCGGCTCTGGGTCTTTGCTGCTCAATGTACGCGAGAAAATGGGCCCCCACGGCATCGGCAAGGTCTATGGGCAAGAGAAGAACATCACCACCTATAACCTGGCGCGGATGAACATGCTGCTGCACGGCGTGAAGGATTCAGAGTTCGAGATCTTCCACGGCGACACGCTGACCAATGACTGGGATTATCTCTGCGAGACCAACCCCGCCAAGAAGCCACAATTCGACGCCGTAGTGGCCAATCCCCCTTTCAGCTACCGCTGGGACCCCAACGATGCGATGGGCGAGGATGTCCGATTTAAGAACTACGGCCTCGCTCCCAAATCCGCGGCGGATTTCGCTTTCTTGCTCCACGGGTTCAACTTCCCGAAGGATGAGGGCGTGATGGCGATCATCCTCCCCCACGGTGTCCTGTTCCGCGGTGGCGCAGAATCCCGCATCCGCAAGAAGCTGCTCGACGATGGGCACATTGATACCGTCATCGGTCTACCCGCCAACCTGTTCTATTCGACGGGTATTCCGGTGTGCATCCTCGTGCTCAAGAAATGCAAGAAGCCCGACGATGTGCTCTTCATCAACGCCAGCGACAGCGAGCACTTCAAGAAAGGCAAACGCCAAAACCAACTGATGCCAGAGCACATCGACAAGATCGTCGAAACCTATCAGTTCCGAAAAGAAGAGAAGCGGTACTCCAGACGCGTGTCGATGGAAGAAATCATCGAGAATGATTACAACCTGAACATCTCACGGTATGTGAGCACGGCACCGCCAGAAATTCAGATCAACTTGCCARCGACGCACAAGGAGCTGGTTGAGGTCGAGAAGAACATCCGTGATGCGAGAGAGAAGCATAATAGGTTCTTGGAAGAGCTTGGCTTGCCGTTGCTGCCATAGCCCTAACGGCTCATTGGTTACGTCGTTCGAGATGCGGAGGTTTGGTGCATAGCAAGGTTCATGCCTGTCTTATTCGGGACTTCGGTGGTTATTGCTTGAGAGCATCCGCTACCAGTCTGAGAGCACGGTTGAGCTCGTGCCTTTGTGCGATCACCTCAGCCGATCGTTCACCATGCTTCGCCGCGTTCTTACTTGATTGGGCCTTGCCCTCCGGCGTCCTCGGCCCGGTTGACCTCTCCCACGGCTTCGCCCGCTGGGCTGAAGATCGCAGCGAAGCCATCCCTTCCGGTGTCAGCAGGTAACGCCGCGGGCGGCTGGGCTGCTGCGCCTCCACGCTCTGCACCGGGGCTGCATCCTTGTTTGTTCGTCGCATTTTCATTCGAGTCTCCATGGTTCTGGATCACCTGCTGACCTGCGATGTTGGCCTGCTGGATGACAGAGAAGGTGTCGCCCGTCTTGGGAGGGCGTCTGTTACTCGGCAAGAGCGAGCATCAGCCTCCGGTAGGTATTGCTGGCACGCTCGGCGTATTCATGGACCACTTTGATACCCTCGACAGTTGACTGCTGACCAGACAGAGTGGTTAGACGCATGGATCGGGCGTGTGCAAACAACATCTGCGAGATGAGCATTTCCTCTGCCGGGTCACGCGGTGCCATCCGCTTGATCAGATCGCGGGCATACATCTTGGCCTGGTCGTCAGTCTTGCCGCCCATGATTGGGGCGATTGCTATCGCATAGACAGCTTCTGGAATGCCATCACCGTGAAGGTGGCGTGCAGCCGAGAAGGCCTCTTCGGTAATCTTGGCAGGTTTAGGTGATGGGCCTTTCGTCTTGGGTGGCTTCTTAGGTTTACTGGGCATGGTGGATCCTCCGAAAGGTGTAAGAGTTCAGCAAGAGGTTTGCAACCCACCCAGCTACCCATGCCAGATTATAGTGCTCGCAAAGAAGTTGGCGAGTACCATACAGCGTGCTCTGTTGGGGGATGGGGGAGTGTGCGCAGCGGCAACTCTACTGGATCGGATTGGATACCAGAGCCATCACGCAGATTCTGGTCGCCTCTGGCAGACTTGGCCAAGCAGCAACTAAGCGCGTGAGGCTGTGGCCATCGTCCCCAAGTGCGCCGGATTCTGCGCCGCCTGATTCGGAAAGTGGCATATTCGTCGTAGTTTTGGGGGGCAGGTCACCCTCTCCGCCCACTTTCATTGTTTGTATTCGGCAGAATTGATTGCTGCTGACGAGCATGGTCCCATTCAAATCCAAGCTCTTCTTTCTTTCCATGCTTTCCTGCATTGATCCGCGCCGAGTGTCATTCGGCATTCTTCATGCACAAGTAACTCGGCCTTCATAGGGAGGAGGGCGTAACACGCCTGCTGGAAGAACAGAAGAGTTGACCAGCAATGCAGTATAGTGGCAGCAATGAGCACGCCGCCATCGATCACATCCCAGACACAAGGACACGACAGGCCAGATCGGTATTGCGTGCTCCAAGAACCCGCTGCAACTCGCTACTGCATCGGGCGTCACTACCAGCTCTCGGGGCTTCAACGCGAAGAGTGTCCGGAGTGTGGCCTTGGTTTCGATGCGCATGATCTCCGAACGACTACCTCGAAACAAGCGGGCAATATTTGGAGAGCTCTGGCTACCCTTGGCCAACTTCTTACTGTTGGTGCATGCTTCATTTTGGCTGGAATCTTGATCACATCTGCTATAGGAGTCGAACCGCTGTTCTTGTGGCTCGCCGGAATAGTTGCTGCCCCCTTCATTCTAATACTGGTGATACTCACGGCGATTCCAGCAGTAAATATTTCAACTAGGACTCGTGTGTTGGCACTCGCGTGTGTGGTTGTGTTTGTGAGTGTTGTGCTGACAGGCTGGCCGTTCCGGCTGACTTTCATGGTGCATCGCCCTGAGCTCGAGCGATATGTCGCATAAATTCGCTTAGGAGAGATACCGACCGGGCCAGCGTCGAAGCAGGTTGGGATGTTTTCAATTCAAAATATACGAGTCACACCAGACGGCAACATCGGACTTCAGTTAACCGGAGATAGCGGCGGCGGCATCTACCTCGTTCAAGTTATTCCAAGAGGCACATTGAACTGGTACAACACGAATTGGGAACAAGACCTAGGTGGCGGATGGATTCGCTTATATGAAGACTAATGTGTAGCTGTTGTCAGCTTTGTATTTCTATCGTCGAGAGAACTAAGGCTGCAACCGTAAGCGGCCTGTTGGCCACGGTAAAAGCGTTATCCAGCCAGCTTCCCGCCATCTATCCCAAACGATTTCATCTTCTTATACAGCGTCGTGCGGTTGATCTGCAACTGATCCGCCGTCTGCGTCCGGTTCCAATCGTTCGCCTTGAGCGCCCGCAGCAAGATCCGTTTCTCCGGCTCGCGCATCGCCTCAACCAACGGCATCGGTTCCCACTCGCCCTCATCTACTGCGCCAAACGACATCGGCCCAGCCAGCCCCTTGGACCCATCCAGCACATGCGTCGGCAGCGACTCGACACCAACCGTCGGCTTGGTCGTCAATACCGACGCCCGCTCGACGATGTTCTGCAATTCACGCACGTTGCCCGGGTATGAATACCGCAGCAGTGCAGCCATCGTCTCGTCCGTAAACCCGATCAACTCTTTCTTCATATCCCGTCCAAAACCAGCAAGAAAGTGCTCAGCAAGCAGCGGGATGTCGTTGACCCGATCACGCAGCGGCGGCAAATCGATCTGCACAACATTGATCCGGTAGTACAAGTCCTGCCGAAACCGACCCTCGGCGACAAGCCGGTCCAGCGGCTCGTTCGACGCCAGAACCACACGAACATCGATCTCAATCGTCTCGTTCGAGCCCACCTGTTCAAACCGCCGTTCCTGCAAAACACGCAGCAGCTTGAGCTGCATCCCCGGGCTGGCCGAGTTGATCTCATCAAGAAACAGCGTCCCGCCGTGCGCCGCCTGAAACTTGCCCTCTTTGTCCGTGTGCGCCCCGGTAAACGAGCCCCTGACATGCCCGAACAATTCACTTTCGAGCAGCGTCTCGGGGATTGACCCACACGCCAGCTCGACATAGGGCGCCCTCGCCCGCTCGCTCTGCTGGTGGATCGCGTGCGCAATCAGACTCTTGCCCGTGCCGCTCTCGCCCGACATCAAGACCGTCGTCTTGCTCGGCGCAACCGCAGCGACAAGCTCGTAAACACGCTGCATCCGTGCATCGTTTCCAACAATCGACTCAATACTGAATTTATCATCGAGCTGCTTGCGGAGCGTTTCGTTCTCTTGCAAGAGCGATTTCTGCTGGATCGCCCGCTCGATCGCCAGCCGAAGCTCATCTTCGACCACCGGCTTGGTCAGGTAGTCCGCCGCCCCAAGCCGAAGCGCCTCGACCGCCGACTCGACCGAGCCATAGCCCGTGAGCATGATGACCGCCGACCCGATGCGCAGAWCTTTGACCTGCTTCATAAGCTCCAGTCCGTTCATTCCGGGCATGAACACATCCGAAATAATCACATCCGGCACACGCGGCGAAGACTGCAAAAGCTCCAACGCTTCCTGCCCACCAAGCGCCGATACCACGTCATACCCCGAATTGCTCAGGAGATCTTGGAGTGACTCAACGACAATCGAATCATCATCAACAATCAGAATCCGGTGCTTCTCTTTGGTAGTGCGTTGTGGCATCACACTCTGTATCGACGCATGTTGCACCGAGTCAACATGACACCGCACAACCACCCCGCGATCGACGCTCGGCAGCCGTCACAGGTGTTGCCAACACACAACACCCGCACACCAAAGCGTCCGAGAACCACATGTATCTCCTTCTCCCCGCCGGGGAGAAGGTGTCTGCGCAGCAGCCGGATGAGGGGTCATTGTATAGCTTCTGTTTCCCCGAGGAACACGCACGATTCAAGCCGATGGATTGCAATCCATCGGTCCTCCTGTTGGGTGCAAGCAAAAAAGAACCGAGGGATACAGATCCCTCGGCATGGGCAYYTCNRYTGCCTNNWWSMCSMGCGSCGNNCMGCATYCCNSGWMRSKCWRCMKCYSCMSGTYSSWYCRMKCGACCACCGTGCCATCGCGTTTCCAGCTCCGTTCACAGCGTGGCATTCCGCCTTCAACCGCTAATAGATCAAAGACGAAATGGCTGGTTTCTAGCGAATGTTTGATCGTAATAAGGCTAACTCCGATGAGATCGGTGATATCCAGTAGATCCAATTTAGAGAGTGTGCCATCTTCGTCTCGAAACTGAATTCCTGCATCCAATGGGTTGTCAATGCCATTTGCTTTCTTAGCCTCTAGAACAAGATGCATCGTGTTGCGAGTCTTCATTGCAGCACTCCACGCATCGCATGGTTTCACATCCGTCGCGGGTAACACCTCCGCAAGATGCACGCACGCCTCATCATCGCCATGCAATGACCGGAACGCCTCATCCGCAGTATGACACAGCACCGGCGACAACAACCGGCAAAGCTGATCCGCGATCCGGTGCAGCGTCGTCTGCGTGCGTCTTCGCCTCGGCGAATCCGCTTTGTCGCAGTACAACCGATCCTTCACCGCCGCCAGATACACCGAGCTCATCGTGTCGTTGCAGAAGTTGTACACCAAGTTGTGTGCCGACCTGAATTGGTAGTTCTCGTACGCATCGCTCACCGCAGCCGTCAGCGCATCAAGCTCACCCAGCGCCCAAGCATCAACACACGTCGGCGAGATCGAAGCCAGATCCACGCCGTCCTTGGCCGCATCAAACTCGTTGAGATTGCTCAGCATAAACCGSAKCGTGTTGCGMACYTTCCGGTAGCTCTCGCCCGCGGTCGTGAARAAATCGTGATCGACCTTCACATCGTTCTCGTACGCCAGCGAGCTAACCCACCACCGCAAGACATCCGCGCCAAACTCCTTGAAGAGATCCTCGATCGTGTCGCCCGAGCTTTTACTGAGTTTTTTGCCGTCTTTGTTGACCATGAAGCCATGCGTCAGGAGCGCCTTGTATGGCGAAACCCCCTGGCTTCCAAGCCCGGTCAAGAGCGCAAGCTGGAACCACCCCCGGTGCTGGTCCGAGCCTTCAAGATACAGGTCAATCGGGAAATCTTTCCCGCCCGAACGCTGGCGCATCACCGCGTTCCACGATGAGCCGGACTCGAACCACACATCAAGAATGTCGTTGCCCTTGACGAGCTTTGAAACATCCAAGTCTTTAGGCGATTCCACATCGCTCGCCGAGTCATACCCTGCGAGCAGTTCCGCGGGCGACATCGTAAACCACGCGTCCGAACCCTTGTCCGCGATGACCAAAGCCACCGCCCGCACGCTCTTCTCCGTCATGAAGCTCTCGCCGCTGGGCATCACAAACGATGGGATCGGCAGACCCCACGCCCGCTGCCGGCTGATGCACCAGTCAGGCCGACTCTCGAGCATGCCCCGCATCCGGTTTTTGCCCCAACTCGGGATATATTCAACATTCGACTCGGTCTGCTCCATCGCCAATTGCCGAAGGTCTTTGCCATCGCGAACAGTGGGGCGGTCAACACCCACAAACCACTGCTCCGTCGCCCGAAAGATCACCGGCCCCTTGCTCCGCCAATCGTGCGGATAACTGTGCATGAACTTGCTTTCGTGAAACAAGTGCCCGCTCTCGCGCAGCTTCGCTGCAACCAACTCGTTGGCGTCGAACACATTCTGCCCACGCAGCCACTCGGGCACGGTGTCGTCGTAGGTGCCGTCGGCCTTGACCGGGCAGTACACACCGATGCCCTCGCGGATACCGGTCTGATAGTCATCCGCACCGTGACCCGTCGCTGTGTGGACCAAACCCGTGCCGTCTTCGAGCGTCACATACTCGGCAGCAACCACCGACCACACCTTGTCAACCGGACCGTCTGCCAACCCGTCAGACAGTGGTACATCGTCGCGCACAGGACTCTTGTACCGAACGCCCAAGAGCTTCGAACCGCCAACCGTCGCCAGCACCTCAACCTCTTCGCTCCCGGCTTGCTTGGTCACCTGTTCAACCAACCCCGCTGCGAGAATTGTCACAGCGCCGTCAACACGCACTAGCGAGTACTCAAACCGCTCGTTCACCGCGACTGCCATGTTGGCAACGAGCGTCCAGGGCGTCGTCGTCCAGATCATCAAACTCGGCTTGGAACTTGGTCTGTCATCTTCAGCAACACCAAACCGCGCGTACACATCCGCTGCATCGGTGCACTCAAAGTCCACAAACACCGACAGATCCTCGCGGTCAAAGTATTCAAGCTCAGCTTCCGCAAGCGCTGTCTCGTTGTCGATCGACCAATGCACCGGCTTGAGCGCCCGAAACACCAACCCCTGCGCGCACAAATCCGCGAGCACTTTCAGCACCGCGCTCTCGTACTCAGGTTTCATCGTTAGGTACGGGTTCTTGTAGTCCGCCATTGTCAGCAGCCGCTGCATCTGGCCTGTCTGGAGTTTGTGAAATTTCTCTGCGTTTTTCTGGCACTCACGCCGGATTGCGACCCGCCGCTTGTCGTCATCAAGGTCCATGAGTTTCTTGATCTTGCCGCTCTCGACAAGCCCGGTCATCACTTTGTGCTCGATCGGCAGCCCATGACAATCCCAACCCGGGACATACGGCACATCGTACCCGAGCATCGTTTTCGAACGCACCACGAAGTCCTTAAGGCACTTGTTCATCAGGTGCCCAAGGTGGATCGACCCATTGGCGTACGGCGGGCCATCGTGAAACACGAACCGACCCTTGGGCTTGGTTGGCCCGAGTTCGCGGAGCTTTTCGTACAAACCAATCGTGTCCCACCGCTTCCGGCTCTGGGCCTCGTTCTGAAGCAGGTTCGCTCGCATCGGAAACGAGGTCTTGGGCAGATTCAGGGTGGACTTGTACCGGTTCTTCTCAGGCTTTTGGGGCTTGGTCTGACTCTTGGGGGCGCTCATGGCGATAGCTCCGCGCAAGGCTCATCGCAGTCGGCGACAACCTGGCGATTCGTGGTGGCCAGATGGTAGGTGCTCACCAGGGCGAGGATTCGTATTCTCCCACCTTCTCCCCGCCGGGGAGAAGGTGGCCGCGCAGCGGTCGGATGAGGGGTTTTCGTATTGCCCTCACTCCAAATTCACAAGCCGATGGATCGCAATCCATCGGTCTTTTCAGAGCTTGAACAAATCAGAAGAACCCTCTCCCCAGCCCTCTCCCTAGCGAGGATTATGCATCAAACTCGTTTCTTCTCCAGATGATTGCCGCGTTGATGGCGAGTTTGGCGGCGACCCAGGCCCGGACGCGGTGGAGTCGCCGGAC
>NVSP01000093.1 GCA_002732755.1 Phycisphaera sp. | reverse complement strand
ACCGACTTCACCGCATGGATCAACGCATTCAACAACAACCTCCCAGCGTGCGACCAGAACGGCGACGGGTCATGCACGCCGGTAGACTTCACAGCATGGATTGCAAACTTCAACTCCGGTTGCCCGTAAACATCAGCAGTTTCCCCCCGACCGGCCGAGCCGAGTACGATCCGGGTGTCGCACGCTCGGCTCACTTGCGACTTGGTGTGATGGAGATTCCTATGCGCAAGATATTGGCGGTTGTCGTGACTCTGGTCGTTTCTCTCTTCGCCGCTGGCATTGCGTCTGCATCGATTCTGAATCATGGCACGCAAAGTCAGCCGGAATTGGTTCAGCCCGAAACTCTGCCGCAAGGGTTCATCATCGTCGTCGATGACCCCGGCAGGATCGCCTCGGATAACCAACCCGTCGTTATCGGCACCAACCACGGCAACTGGCATCCGGGGAACCCGGAGTACAAGATGTCGCCTCGCTCTGACGGCAAGTGGCAGATCATCATCCCAATGCCCACCGCGCCGGGCCGGATGCAGTTCAAGTTCACCCGTGGCACATGGGAGACCGTCGAGATCGATGCGAACGATGAGCAGATACAGAACCGTGTCTTGCCGACTGTGAATCCCGCCGACTACGACGACGGCGAAAGACCAATCTTCGAGTTCAGCGTGCCAAAGTGGGCAGACCAGATCGAGGGCGCGCTCCAGCAGCGGGGCGTCGAGGACACAACCACGCCTCTTGATGTCACGGGCACCGCCAAGCGGCTCCAACTCGTCGGCGGCGCAGGGCGTGCGCGGAGCATGGTCCGCGATGCGATCGTCTGGCTCCCGCCGGATTATGAAACATCCGATCGCAGCTACCCGGTGCTCTACCTCATGGATGGGCAGAATGTCTTCATGCRRCAACCCGGYGCKCCCGSCGAGTGGCGYGCCGACGAGACGGCGACGCAACTCATCAATGACGGCACGATCGAACCCATTATCATCGTGGGCATCCCGCACTCTGGATTTAGCCGAGCCGACGAATACCTGCCCGCCGAATTGATCGACGGGGTTCAGCCCTCTGCCGACGAGTTCATTTCTTGGATCGAGTTGTCGGTCATGCCAAGAGTCGAGCGGGCCTTCCGTGTGCAGACTGGGCCAGAGAACACAGCGGTCGGTGGCGCCAGTTTCGGCGGCGTCTTTGCGCTGCACGCCGCGAGCCGTCGGCCGGATCTGTTCGGCGCTGCGATCGTCGAAAGCCCCTCGGTGCTCAGCCGGGGCGGGTACATGATGAGCGMTTTCGCCGCAGAAGGATTTAATTGGCCCAAGGTTGTTTTCTTAGGTATGGGTACGCACGAGGCAATGTCTCCCCTCGGTGCTGCCGATCTTAATAAGCGGTATGTTGCGGCCGCCAATCGGCTTGCAGAGCTGGCCACCGCGGRTGACAGCCGAGCCGAACTACTGATCGGCGAGGGCCATGTTCACWACGAGAAGGCGTGGGCCGAGCGATTTCCCGCTGCCCTTACGCACCTGTATGGCAAGTAGTGTTTGCGGCCTTTAGAACCGCAGCTCAATCGTCTTGACATGCTCGCCATTGTTTCTGACGACCGCGATAAATCGGTCGTATTCGCTCTCGTCGAGTTCGGGCATGTCTCTGCCGCCGAGGGCTTTGAGGATCATCGGCACCGTGTTCGAGTGCGCGACGATGAGCACTGACCCGTCGCCTGGGGTGGCATCGATTGTCTTTACAAGCCAGTTAGTATCGGTCGGTGGGTATTCGGTCAGTTCGACACCATTCATGTCGGCGGTCGGCATACCCGTTTGGAACGACCGTATTGTTTTGGTAATGAAGACCGCGTGAATTGTTTGATCCTTGAGAATCGTTGTAAGCCGATCCGCACGCGCAATCCCCTCTTCAGATAGGTCTGGGTCCTGGCTGTTGAAGGCTATTTCTTCAGATACTTTTTCCGCGTGCCGAACGAGGAAGACAGTTACCGTTGTATCTTCTGATTCAGTCTTGTCACGCAGCCCAAGCCCGAGTGCGCCAAGCACAACAAGCATGCCAAGTGCTGCTGCTACACCACCTGTGCATTTGCGCCAATTCATCCGTGTTCTCCTGTACTTTTTCGCCTAATCGCCCATCAAGTCGCTCGGGTTCGGTACCGGGTCCATCCCCTCGATGTCGATGCCCTGTTCGAGCAAAAGCATGTCCGAGTAGCTTGCGCTGATCATCTCGCCGATCACGGGCAACAGCTTCGTCTTGAGTTCCATCACCTTGTCGTAACAACTCCGCACATTGTGCGCCCTCGAAACCACAGCCTCGATCTCGAGAAAGTTCCCAAGATCCTTCACCTTGTCGAGATGGATGCGGATGTTCCCGATGAGGTAGACGAGTCGTTGCTTTTTGACGACAACAAGAACCGGGAGTGTGTCGGTGGCGAACCGCTGCCGCGCCGTCGGTTCGTCGTAGATGACATAGTGGCTTAGCCGAGGCTCGGCTTTGTTGGCGCGATCGTAAAAAATATACTCCGGCTCCTGCCCCGTCTGCTCGCGCCTCTTGAGCCTGCCCGAGGGCACCTTGTAGTATGTGTCCGTCTGCTCCAGCACCAACGCCTCGGTCGCGCCAAAGGCTCGGCAGATTGTCTGGGCGAGGTCGTAGTCACGGAGTTCGGATTTGAATTCGACATTGTGCATACCGCACAGCTTACCCGCTCAGCAGAGCCGCGAGTTTGGCCTCATCCCAGACCTCGATCCCAAGGCTCTCGGCTTTGGCCAACTTTGACCCTGCGCCCGGGCCAGCGACCACGATGTCGGTCTTCTTAGACACCGAACCCGACACGCTGGCGCCAAGTGCGATCAGCCTTTCCTTGGCCTCATCACGCGACATGGTCTCAAGCGTTCCCGTYAGCACAACCGTTTTCCCCGAGACGGGTGTGTCGGTTGCGGCCTGTGACATTTGACTCGTCAGATCGACGCCGACGGATTCCAGATCGGCGAATGTGTGGTGCGAGATATCCGAGGCCAGATAGTCGTGAAACATGGTGGCGGTCAGCGTGCCTAGACCATCGATTGATTCGAGATCTGCGATGCTCGCGCTCTGGAGTTCTTTGATGTTTGCAAACTTCGAGCAGATCGCACGGGCGGTCGAATCGCCGATGTGCCTGATGCCCATCCCGGCGAGCACCCTCGGCAAGCCTCGGCCCTTGGATGCCTCGATACCCGCGAGCAGATTCTCGACCTTCTTTGTGCCCATGCGTTCGAGTTTGGTCAGTCGTTCACTGTGTTCGTGCAAGCGATAGATATCACCGAACGATGCGAGCGGGATTTCATCATCTGCGAGGATCAGATCGATGGTCGATTCGCCCAGGCCGTCGATGTCCATCTGACGCCTTGCCGCGAACCAGATTAATTTTTCGCGGAGCTGCGCCGGGCATTCCGGGTTGACACACCGCCTAGCCGTTTCGAGCTGTGGGTCATCCGCGGCCTCGGCTGGCTCAACCTCAACCGTCCCCTCGCACACCRGACACACATTGGGTGGCATGATCTTCTTGACGGACTTCGTGCGCTCAGCGAGCACCGGCCCAACCACATACGGGATAATCTCGCCCGCTTTTTCGACCTCGACCACATCGCCGATGCGGATATCCCGCTTGCGGACAAGCCCAAAGTTGTGCAGCGACGCGTGCCGCACCGTGGTCCCCGCCAGCAGCACCGGCTCCATCACTGCCCGAGGGGTGATCTTGCCGGTCTTGCCGACCTGGTAGTCAACGCCGACTAGTTTCGTCGTTTTTCGCTCCGCTGGGTACTTGAACGCGATGATCCAGCGTGGGCTTTTCGAGGTTGTGCCCAGTAGTTTCTGATCTGCAAAGCTGTTGACACGGATGACCAGCCCATCGGTCGCGTACGCCATGTCGTGGCGCAGCGCATCGAGCGATTCGATCGCGTGCTGCACATCGTCGATCGTGGAACACGACCAGGTGTGATCGGGTGTCTGGATTGCTAGTGAATTGAATTGCTCAAGCAGTTCGGCGTGTGTCGCGGCAAAGTTGTCGTCCGAGATAGTGCCGCGCCCGTGGGCGCGAAAATCAAGATTGCGTGACGCTGCGATGGTGGGATCGAGGTTCTTGAGCGTCCCCGCGCACGCGTTGCGAGGGTTCATAAACGGATCATTATCTTGTGCAGTTCGTTCCTCGTTGATGCGCACAAACTCGGCATCAGGAATAAATACCTCGCCCCGGACTTCGAGAATGTCTGGCGCGTTCGTCAGTTCGAGCGGGATCGAGCGGATCGTGCGGACCGCGYGCGAGACATCATCGCCCTGCGCGCCGTCGCCCCGGGTGAGCGCGCGGATAAAGATGCCTTTTTCGTAGCGGATCGAGAGCGCCACGCCGTCGATCTTGGGGTCGCAGACAAGATCAAGCGGGAACCCCGCCGCCTGGGCTTCTTTGAGCCTGTCCCGCAGCTTCTGCCTGAGGCCCTCGATCGTCTTTGTTTTGGATTTTGGGGCCGATGTCTCGCCGAAAAGACTGTTGCCAGATTCGGTCGGCAGCTCCCCGTCTTGTGCTCGCTCGATCGCGGCCTTGATCGTGCGGGCCTGCTCGTCGAGTTCCGGGTAGATGCCTTTGACCCACGCGGCGATGTCTTCTTTGGAATATGAGTTGCCGATCGAGAGCATCGGGACATCGTGGGGGAGTGTGGTAAATCCCGCGATCGGTTCGCCGCCGACGCGCTTGGTTGGGCTGTTGGGGTTTGCCAGGTCCGGGTGCTCTTGTTCGAGTTGTTGGAGTTCTTCGAGCAATCGGTCAAACTCGACATCGGGCATGTCCGGGGCTGCATCGATGTAGTACGCCCGGTTGGCCTCGTGCAGCTGCGATTCGAGCGCACGCATCCGCGTGATCGCCTTTGAGTTTGAAGATGTAGGTTTCTTGGCCACGAAACGATGGTACTTGCCTCGTGCCGTCCACGCCCGCGTACCCTGATCCATGACCGCACAGTCAGCCACAATTCTCGATGGTAAGGTGCTCGCCGCCAAGCTCCGCGAGCAGGTGCGTCAAAAAGTAGCCACGCTCCGGGCACAGGGTGTCATCCCTCGGCTCGATGCGGTCATCGTTGGCACCTCAGACACCGCCGCCCGCCAATACGCCGAGCGTCAGGGCGAAGAGTGCCGGGCGCTCGGGCTTGAGTACAGGCTTCACGAGATCCACGCCGGGGCGGGGTTTGATGACATCGCCGGCCGGGTTCTGCTGCTTAATGAGAACGATGCGGTCAGCGGCATCATGGTCCACCTCCCCTTGCCAAAGGGTGTTGATACCTACAAGGTCCAGAGGCTGATCCACCCAAAGAAGGACATCGAGGGTGTGAACCCCGCCAATATTGGAAATGTGGTCTATGGCAGATCCAGCCTCATGCCCTGCACAGCCTTGGCTGCCATGCGGATGATCGAATCGACCGGGATCGATATCCGTGGCAAGACCGCGGTTGTGGTCGGGGCGGGCAATGTGGTCGGTAAACCTCTGGCGGTGCTCCTGATGCGAGCCGAGGCGACGGTGATCTCGTGCAACAAGTTCACGCCGAAGCTGCAAGAATTGACGAGCCGGGCGGATATTTTGATCGCCGCTGCCGGGGTGCCGGGGCTGGTGACAGCGGCGATGGTCAAGCCGGGGGCGATCGTCATTGATGTCGGGGTCAACCGGGTATCTAAGGACACGGGGAAGACTGTCACGGTGGGGGATGTGTGCTTTGATGAGGTGAGYCGGGTCGCGGGGTGGATTTCGCCCGTGCCGGGTGGCGTTGGGCCGATGACGGTGGCGGCTCTTTTGAGTAACGCTGTGGATGCYTCGGATAGAAACCGGTCTTCGGAAGATTGATCTGGTATGCTGGCCTCTTGTGGCACGCCGGTCGGTAGAAGAATTGACACGGGCCAGAAGGCCGGCTTGAATCGACCGTAGAGCGGATGCTCTTCGAGAGGAGCGGACATGACGACCACACTAGGACTTTTTGGCAACTTTGGCCCGATGGAGATCGGGATTATCCTCATGGTGGGCCTGCTGCTGTTCGGCCGCCGCCTGCCCGAGGTGGGGCGTGGCCTTGGCAAGAGCATTGTTGAGTTCAAGAAGGGGCTTCGGGATGTGACCGATGAGCTGGATGTGGTCAGTAAGGAAGCCAAGAGCCTTCCAAAGGATGCCGATGCTGCCCCAAAACCGATCGAGGAAACGCAATCCGAGGCCGCCACGAGCCGATCGGGCCCGGTTGGTTCGTGACTTTTGGTCTTGGCTGCGTAGAGTGAGGGCCACCTTTTGGGATGGTTTCACATGGCGAGGTAGCTCAGCTGGTTTAGAGCGCCGGATTCATAACCCGGAGGTCGAGGGTTCAAGTCCCCCTCTCGCCACTTTCAGTCTTCCCGCCGAGGGTTATTCGGACCCAGTGCTCAATCCGAAGTCCAAGGCCCGGCACGCCGCCGTGTGCGTGTTTCGGCTATCGTGCTCCAGAGTCTGCTAGAGAGTCCAGAGCCGCTGTAGAGGGCATCGATGCGAGTCACGAAAAAGTCTGTCACTGTTGCCCGTTCGGCGATGTCGGTTCTGATGCTGACTGCGGGGCTTGCGATCGCACCAAACGCTCTTGCGCAGGACGAGCAGGTTCCGCCGCCGCCGCCGCCAACCGAGGCCGGCCAGCTCATCGCGGCGTACGAGTTTGGTTCACTTCGGCTCGAATACGACAGCGTCCACCCCGAGGTGCCGTTGATCGAATCGCTGGCGCTGCTGCCCGTGCAGATCGACACGACGGGCGAGACCATCGATATTGCGGATGCACCAACGGGCGTGACGCTCGGGCAGGTGCTGGGGCTGTCCAACAGACAGATCACGGTCTCGGCGATCAATGAGATTTCGCGGGTCATTGTTTCCGAACTCAACCGCCAAGGCATCGTCGGCGTGCTCGTTGCGCCATCGCCGATGCAGATCGACCCCGCGACAGCGACCGATCTCCGCCAAGACACCTCGACGCTTCGGATCAAGATCTATGTCGGCGTGGTTACCGGTGTCCGCACCGTGGGCACCGGCGACCGGTTCGGCGATGGGCAGGTCATCGACGCGTCAGCGCACGGCAGAATCGCGCAGCTCTCGCCGGCACAGCCCTGGAGCATGGGCAGCCGGGGCAGAAGGCGCGACCTGATCCGCGCCGATGTGCTCGACTCCTATGTYCACCGCCTCAAYCGYCACCCRTCKCGCCGSGTTGACCTAGCGGTTGCTGCGGCGACCGGTCAGGGCGAGATTCCAAACGCCGTCACGCTTGATTACTTGGTGCGTGAGTCCAAGCCGTGGATCGCGTACGCACAGATCTCAAATACAGGCACGGACGCGACCAACGAGTGGCGCGAACGGTTCGGGTTTGTCCACAACCARGTTACGAGCAGGGACGACATCTTCCAACYCGATCTCGTCACTTCGAGCTTTGAAGACAGCTACGCCGCGATCATGTCATACGAAGCGCCGCTCATCGGGACCGACCTGATCCGCGCCAAGATTTACGGCAACTGGAGCGACTACACAGCGCGGGACATCGGCTTGCCCGGGCAGGATCTCAATGGCACAACATGGACCTTCGGCGGCGAGCTGATCACCAATGTCTACCAGAAGAAATCCTACTTTGTCGATGCCTTTGCGGGCATCCGGCAGGAAGATGTCCAGGTCACAAACGATCTCGCCAACACCGATGCCGATACGGACTTCCTGATCGGCTCGCTTGGCATCCGAACAGAACAGCGCCTGCCGACGCGGTCGATCTACAGCGAGGTGGTCCTTGACTACAGGCTCGGCGGCAGCGACTCGACGGAGATCGCGGGGCTTGGTCGGCTGCGTGCTGAAGACGAGTGGATGCTGCTCCGCTGGGACGCGGGCGCTTCGTTCTTTATCGAGCCGATCCTCAGTCCCAACGGCTGGAAAGAAGAAGGCACATTTGGCAGCACGCTCGCCAACGAGATCGCCCTCGGCTTTCGCGGCCAGTTCGCGTTCGGTGATCGCCTGATCCCGCAGCAGCAGATGGTCGTGGGTGGGTTGCACTCTGTGCGGGGCTACCCCCAGTCCGCGGTCGCCGGTGACACCGTGATCGTGGCGACGGCTGAGTACCGCCTGCACATCCCGCAACTTCTGGGCACATCGTCCGATGCGGGCACGCTCTTTGGCGCACCATTTCGCTACAAGCCAGACCGGGCCTACGGCATGGCCGACTGGGATTTGGTCGTCGCGGGATTCGTAGATTACGGTCAGACCTACATCAACGACGCGGACTCCATCGAGGAGGACGAATCGCTGCTCAGTGCGGGTATCGGTCTTGGCTTCGAATACAGGCGAAACCTGCGTATCCGTGCCGATTGGGGTATGGCGCTTAGCGACACCGAGAACGGTGCTGTCAAGAGCGGTGATACAGAGTTCCACATTGTCGCCACACTGGCATTCTGATCTCAGGAGTTTCCGATGATCCGATCGAACCGGGCCAGACAAGCTATGACACCGATCCTGCTGGCGATCCTCGCTGGTACCGCGATGAGCGAGCCAGAGGGCGAGCAAGTCGTCGCGGGGCAGGCGTCGTTTATGCGCGATGGCATGCTAACAGAGATTACCGCAGCCGACAACACCATCATCAACTATCAGGCTTTTAGTATTGGCGCGGGTGAGACCGTTAGGTTTATCCAGCCCGGTGCAAACGCAAGAGTCCTCAACCGCGTGCTCGGGCAAGACCCATCGGWYATNRMCGTTGGCTGAAAAACTGATTTCAACTGGTTGATCCTTATCCCCATGTTTGATGGCATTATCTAGCAGGTTTCGAACCAAAATAGCAAAAGCATTCATGCACTTGAAGCAGATCACTTAGCCGCTGTCGCTTCTATTTCAACAAAGGAACATACGCTAAAAGCCAGCATAAAACACGGCATTGTTTGGGGTGTAGGACATACATTAACACTCTTTATTTTTGGCGTAACCGTTCTACTACTTGATCGTTCTATTTCAGCTTATACCGCTGAAATTTTAGAAGTGATCGTTGGTTTTATGCTAGTAGGCTTAGGGGTTGACGTATTCAGACGACTCATCAAACAAAAAGTTCATTTTCATACCCACCAACATAACAATACGGTACATTTTCATGCTCACTCTCATCAAGAACAAAGTAAAGAGTTACATAGCCATAGTCACGAAAAATTCCCTTTTCGCACGCTTTTTATAGGGTTAATGCATGGCTTGGCAGGTACCGCCGCGTTAATTTTATTAACTTTAGACACCATAGAATCTTTTACTTTTAGTATGATATATATTGCCTTGTTTGGCGTAGGCTCTATAGCAGGTATGCTATTATTATCGGTTATTATCGCAGTGCCTCTGCGGGCTTCAAGTAAACTGACATGGTTACATAATGGTTTACAAGCAGGAATAGCAGTACTTACCGTGAGCTTGGGGGCTTCAATTATTTACCAATCAAGCGTTTGGTTATAATTTTCACTTAAGAGTATCTACCGATGATCATTGAAAAAACTCTTTTTCGTAACGGTATA
>NVSP01000092.1 GCA_002732755.1 Phycisphaera sp. | reverse complement strand
CCTTACTGGCGAGTTTGTGGATCTCGTCGGGGTTGAGGTAGCCGCGTTGTTCNAGGATCTTCTGCTGCTCTTCGGTGAGTGCGTCGGATTTGGCGGGTTTGCCGCGCTGGAAGGCTTGGTCGTTGCCCGAGGTGAATTCTACGATTTCTTTTGAGATACGAACACTGCACCAGTCGTGGCCGCACATGGCGCAGAAGTCGGTGTCGACATCGAGGTCCTCATCGTGGTAGGCGCGGGCGGTGTCGGTGTCGAAGGCGAGGTCGAAGTGCTTCTCCCAGTTGAGTGCTGCGCGCGCCTTGGTCAGGTCATCATCCCACACGCGCGTGCCGGGGATGCCCAGCGCGACATCCGCCGCGTGTGCTGCGATCTTGTACGCGATGCAGCCTTCTTTGACATCGCCTTTCTTTGGAAGGCCCAGGTGTTCTTTGGGTGTGACATAGCAGAGCATCGAGGCGCCGTGGTAGGCGATGGCGGTCGCGCCGATGCAGCTTGTGATGTGGTCGTAGCCGGGGAAGACATCGGTGACGAGCGGACCGAGGACATAGAAGGGCGCGCCGTGGCAGAGCGTGCGTTGGAGCTTGGCGTTGTATTCGATCTGGTCGAACGGCACATGGCCGGGGCCTTCGATCATGACCTGCACGCCCAGCCGCCACGCGCGTTCGGTGAGTTCGCTGAGTGTGTCCAGCTCGGCGAGCTGCGCATCATCGGTCGCATCGGCTAGGCCCCCCGGCCTCATGCCGTCGCCGATGGAGAAGGTGACATCGTGCTCGCGCATGAGTCGGCAGATGTCGTCCCACATGTCGTACATGATGTTCTCGCGGTTGTGCGTGAGCATCCACTTGGCAAGCAGCGATCCACCGCGGCTGACCATGCCGATCAGCCTTTTCTTGACGAACTTGAGGTGGCCCATGCGTACGCCAGCGTGGATGGTGAAGTAGTCCACGCCCTGACGCGCCTGGTGCTCGAGCGTTTCGAGGATGGTTTTTTCGTCGAGGTCTTCGAGCCTGCGCCCGATGATCATGGAATAGATCGGGACGGTGCCGATGGGCACGGTAGAGTTCCGAAGAATCGCCTCACGGCATTCGTCAAGGTCGCCACCGGTGGACAGGTCCATGACCGTGTCGGCTCCCCACCGCTCGGCCCACTTGAGCTTCTCGACCTCTTCATCGGTGCCCGACGACACGGGCGAAGCGCCCATGTTCGCGTTGACCTTGGTCTTGCTTGCTCGGCCGATCGCCATCGGGTCGAGGTTGTACTTGAGGTGCGTGATGTTGGCGGGGATGACCATGCGCCCCGCAGCGATCTCGTCGCGCACCTGCTCTGCGGACAGGTGCGGCTCGCGCTCGRCGACKCGKKTCATCTCGGGCGTAACAATCCCAAGACGCGCCGATTCGAGTTGCGTGACTGGGGTGAATGACTTGGGGTAGGTGACGATGCGTGTTGCGCCGCGTGCTTCTGTAAATGTTACGGATTCGGATCCCGGTTTGTAGCCTACGGATTGCGATCTGTGGGCATCGTTTTCGAGCTTTGCGCTCCAACCCTCGGGCAAGAAGTCCCACGCGGTTTTATCCGAGGGCTTTGGCATCCCGGGTGTGTCGGGTGAGCTAAAGGCGAGCGGGCCGCCGATGTCGGGGGCATTGGCAAACGAGCCGGGCGTTGTGACGCCGGCGATGCCTGGGTTGCCAGCGCCCAGAGTTGGCACTGCAAATTTGCTGGTCGGGAGTTCGTTGTTCGTGGTGGACATGGGTCGCATCCCTCCGCCGGTATGAGCCGGATCAGGTTCTACGGGTTCATCTCAGCWGGCCAACCAGGCCYGCGCCCCGTGCGTATTGGGCGAGTATAGGAAGGCTGGCGGCTCGGCCCCAAGTCATCGCCGCGGCCAACCCAGCAGTCCCCAGCCGGTACGATCTGTGTATGAAATACCTCACCCTATATGCTGCGTGGTTTTTTGCACTCGGCGCGGCTGCCCAACACGACGTGTCATTCGTCGTCACCTTTGATGAGAACATCCAGCAGGGCACCGCCCGTGGCAGGATTGTCGTCTACCTGATCGATCAGTCCGCGGGGCTTGGCAGATCCGAGCCGGCGGACGGGCCTTTCTTTTCTAAGCCTCAGCCCATGTTCTCGATCGATGCCACCGGGCTCAAACCCGGCGAACTCGCGGTTGTTGACGACAGCGCCGAGTTCTTTCCGGTGCTCCCAAGCGAACTCCCGCCGGGAAGGTACAAAGCGCAGGCCGTGCTCGATCAGAACCGAGCCAGCAGCAGTTGGCAGCAAGAAGAAGGCAACCTCTATAGCGATGTCGTCCCGTTCGAGGTGACAAGCCGGGGCGTTGGCTCACCGATTCTGCTTCGGCTCGATCGTCGTGTCGGTGCGTACGAATCACGGCAGACCGAAGGCGTGAAATATATCAGCATCCGATCGGAACTGCTCAGCGCGCACCGCGGCGAGGATGTCTATCTCAGGGCCGGCGTTATCGAACCGATCGACATGGACCCAAGCAGACGGTACCCCGTGGTCTATCAGGTGCCCGGCTTTGGCGGCGACCACACCGGCGCAGCGGGCATGGCGCGGCGATTCAAGAACGCGCCCGCAGATTCGGACCAAGGCAAGCTCGCGCGGAGCGTTTACTGGATCGTACTCGACCCCGAAGGCCCAAACGGCCATCACCTATTCGCAGATTCCGTAAACAACGGCCCGGTCGGCAAAGCCCTCATCGACGAACTCATCCCGACAATCGACGCGTCGTTCAAGACAATCCCAGAGAACTCGGCGCGATTGCTGCGCGGCCACTCTTCTGGCGGATGGTCAACCATCTGGCTCGGGACCACCTACCCCGACACCTTCGGCGGCATCTGGTCCAGCTCGCCCGACCCCGTTGATTTCCGTTCGTTTCAAGCCGTGAATATCTACAACCAGCCCAACATGTACCGCTACGAAGAACTCGGCATGGTCGTCTGGAACACCAGTTACACCGATGAAGACGGCGCCAAAGGCATGACCATCCGCGACGAGAACCGCATGGAAGAAGTCCTCGGCCCCGGCAACACCAGCGGCCAGCAATGGGACTCGTGGCTCGCTGTGTTTGGACCAATCGGCGACACCGGCGAACCCGCGGATCTGTACGACGCACAAACCGGCGCAATCGACAACAGAATCGCCAAGCAATACGCGCGGTACGACATCGCAAAGAAGCTCGCCGCCGACCGTGCAACGCTTGGCCCGATTATGAAGCATCGCCTCCGGCTTGTCGTTGGCGACATGGACAACTACGACCTCGACGAAGCCATCGCCAAGCTTAAGTCACAGCTCGATGCGCTCACCTTTGCCGAGCCGACGGGCGGGTTTTCTGGATATATTGAGATTGTGCCGGGGCTTGACCATTCGAGTATCTYCGGCAGCGAGATCATGCGCGACTTCCCGAGGCAGATGTTGGATGATCTGGCAAGCCATGGATATGTCAATACAAGAGAGACAAAGTAGCGACCCGGTGTGCCCCGGCAGGTCCGCATATCTGTTGTCGATTGTCCGAGAACTATTCAATATGCTGATAGAACACGGATCAACCGTGCGTTTGATGTGGGCTAGTGTATGTCTTGTGTAGCGGATAGCCGCACGGAGACATCGCCATGGATGCGCAACGAATTCTCGCACTCGCAGCCGCCTTTGCCGCGGCCCCTATTCTCGCACAGCCCGTCGTCATCGCGGGCCAGCCGCCAGAAAGCCCGGCGGATCTTGWCATCTCCGCCGATGTACCGGGCGGATCGTTTGTCTACGACGACCAACGCGCCGGCGAGAATCTGGCTACGCCGCGTGATGCGACCCTGCAAAGAATCCGGTTCTGGGGCGGCTCAGAATCATCACTCGGCGGCGACACCAACACGCTCGGCTTTCGCCTGAGTATCTATGGCGTTGACCAAACAACCGGCGCGCTCTCGCTTATCGACCAACGCCGAATCGCCCGCGGCTTTGCATCGCCGGTCCAGACCGCAGACCAGATGGGCGACTTTGGCGCTCAGGTGTTCCAGTATGAAATCGACCTTGGCAACTCGCCCATCCAACTTATCGGCCAGAACGAATATGTGGTTAGTATCGCGGCGATCGCGTTCGTCCCGCCGAGGCAGGCCCGCGAGTCGTGGGCGTGGACGACCGCCGCCGGCGACAACGAAATCCACCTTGACCTATTCGATGGCGCCGGCCTGCTCCCAACACAGAGCACCGTCAACGGCCTCGCCGTCGAACTCATCGGCGAAATGGCAGCGCCTGAGTGCATAGCCGATGTCAACCAAGACGGCTCGCTCACACCCACCGACTTTACCGCGTGGATCTCTGCGTACAACACGGGCGATCCGCGGGCGGACCAGAACCAAGACGGCGAAATCACCCCCACCGACTTCACCGCGTGGATCTCAAACTTCAACGCGGGGTGCTGATTTTCTGGTAAACTCTGGCTCTTGGAAACACACCAAGAACCGGAGCACCACATGGCACAGACCGACCCGAGCGAGATTCTGCTGATCCACCACCGCTGGGCGAACGAGCAGTTGCTCGCTGCGTGCGMGGGCTTGACMGATGAACAGYTCGACCGCGAGTTTGAGATGGGTCTTGGCACGCTGCGCAAAACGCTGACGCATGTCGCCGGCGCAATCCAGGGCTGGGGCGACATGATCGCCGACCGCGAGCAGCGCCCACGCCTTGAAGAAGAACATTTCTCAATCGCACAACTCCGTGAACTCTATGATAAAATCGCAACCGACTTTGAGAACACGACGCGCGCCAACCCCGCCCACGGCATCGCTACCGGAAACAAAGGTGGCAACACCTACAGCTTTACCCGCGGCGGCGTGCTCACGCATGTTATGACACACGCCGTCCACCACCGCGCCCAGTGCATTAACATGCTCCGGCACATGGGCATCGACCCGCTCCCACCCAGCAGCGTGCTGGAGTGGATGATGATGGTCGATCCGGTAAAGAAATAATGACGAATCATGATGAAACCAAAGCAAAGCCCAAGCGTTTTAGCCCGTTGCGTRTGCTTTGTGCGTTGTGCATTGCTGCGTTGGTGGGGTTGCCTGTGATCCGTATCACCGGCTGCGCCGAACGGCTTGCGTATATGCCATCGACAGGTGCCAGCCAGACTCCAGTCGGCGCCGAAGATATCTGGTTCACCACAGCCGACGGGCTTTCGCTTCATGGCTGGTTCTTCCGGGCTCGTGATGCCGAGCTGGGGCAACCACGGCCCGCCGTCTTGCACCTGCACGGCAACGCAGGCAACATGGCAAACCATGTCTGGTTCAGCGAGTTCCTTACCGATCACTCCATGCATGTCATGATGTTTGACTACCGAAGCTACGGCCAATCTGACAAGGGAAAACTCCGGCGTGATCCCGTGCTCAAAGATGCACACGCGGCGCTCGACGCGTTGCTTGCGCGAGATGATGTCGATCCCGATCGCGTCGGGGTGTACGGCGTCAGCTTGGGCGGCGCGTTTGCTTTGCCGCTGACTGCGCAGCGGGATGAAGTCCGGGCAATCTGCACACTCGCTACATTCTCGACATGGCGAGGTATCGCGGGGGATTTACTGCCAGTCATAGGGCCGCTGATCATGCCCAGCGGTTGGGACCCGATCGACTTCATCGCGGGGCTTGCCGACCGCCCGTACATAATCGTTCACGGCGATGCCGACGAGGTCATCAACTTCAGGCACGCTGGCTTGCTTCATCGCCGAGCCATCAAAGAGAATGTTGATGTACAAAAACTTGTAGTCCCGGGCGGGCGACATAACACGCTTCTGGACACAGACCCAGAAGTGCGAAACGCGATCGCAACATTCTTTCGGGACAACCTGTAAATTGGACAGAGCGCCCTCCTTTTGGTGTTGAGTCCACGCTCTCTCCAGGCTAGACTTATTCTAAACTAGCCATCACTGGGTACGCGCCCAAGGAGCCAGAGCCATGCCAGACAAACCGAAACTGACGACCGCGGAAGGTTGCCCGATCGCAGACAACGCCAACTCGATAACCGCCGGCCCGCGCGGGCCGCTCTTGATGCAGGATGTACAGCTTCTCGAGCAGATGCAGCACTTCAACCGCGAGCGGATCCCAGAGCGCGTCGTCCACGCCAAGGGTTCGGGCGCGTTTGGTACATTCACAATCACGCATGATATCTCAAAATACTCCAAAGCGAGCATCTTCAGCAAGATCGGCAAAGAGACCGAGGTCTTCATGAGGCTCTCAACCGTTGCCGGCGAGAAGGGGGCCGCCGACGCCGAGCGCGATGTGCGGGGGTTCGCCATCAAGTTCTACACCGACGAGGGCAACTGGGATCTCGTTGGCAACAACACACCCGTCTTCTTCATCCGCGACCCACTCAAGTTTGCAAATTTTATTCACACACAAAAGCGTGAACCAAAATCAAACCTGCGCAACAACGATATGCAGTGGGACTTCTGGTCGCAGACACCCGAGAGCCTGCACCAGGTCACGATCCTCTTCTCTGACCGCGGCATCCCCGCAAGCTACCGCACCATGCACGGCTACGGCTCGCACGCCTACTCCATGATCAACGCACAAGGCGAACGCGTCTGGGTCAAGTTCCACTTTAAGAACCAGGCCGGTTTCCAAACGATGACCGACGAAGACAGCGCTGCGCTCATCGCCGGCGACCGCGAGAGCCATCAACGCGATCTCTTCAATGCGATCGAAAATGGCAATTTTCCCCGGTGGAACCTCAAAATCCAGGTGATGACGCAGGATGAAGCCGACAAATTCGAGAAGGAAACAAGCTGGAACCCGTTTGATCTGACGAAGGTTTGGCCGCACGCGGACTTCCCGCTGATCGATGTCGGTACGCTCGAACTCAACCGCAACCCGGAGAACTACCACGCAGATGTCGAGCAAGCCGCGTTCAAGCCGTCAGCATTTGTGCCCGGCATCGGCCCAAGCCCGGACAAGGTGCTGCAGGCCCGGCTCATGAGCTACTCCGACACGCACCTGCACCGCCTCGGCGTCAACCACCACCAGATCCCCGTCAACAAACCCCGCTGCCCCGTCATGCACTACATGCGCGATGGCCAGGGCGCAACCGCCGAGACCTACGGATCATCGCCAAACTACTGGCCAAACACCGTGCCCGGCTCGCCGCAAGAATCCCCCGAGCACGCCGACCCCGCGTGGAACCTCGGCGAATCAACTGTTGATCGCTTCGACTCGCGCAAAGACCACGACGACTTCACGCAACCCGGCAACCTGTTCCGCATGTTCGACGAGGGACAACGCGACCGCCTGACCACGCGCATCGCCGGTGTCCTTGGCGATGCACGCGAAGAAGTTCAGATGCGACAGATCTGCCACTTCTTCCGAGCCGACCCAGACTACGGCATGCGGATCGCCAAGAAACTCGGCATCGATGTCGAAGCCATGATGCCAAAGGCCTAGTTTCGTCGTAAAAAACAGTGTCCCCGTGCCACTGACCCGTTCCGGCGGGTCAGTGTTTTTATTACCACGGCGCATTCAGCTCTACCCGAGTCCGGGTCCATACTTGCTCTGCATCTGCGTGTTGAAGTCATCGCTCCCGCCCGGCTTGACCGTGAGCCACCGCCAACCGTCGCCGACCATGAGCCGCGCAAGCCAGACGATCTGGCCGGTGTGGTAGCCGATGTGCAAGAGCTGCCGATTGACCGCCTCGGGCACCGAATGCGGCTCGCCACGGATTGTGATCGTCAGGCTCAAATCCGCCTCGGTCATCGCGGCGAGTTCACCAAAGATCGTCACCCACGCCTGATCCCAGACTTTCTGCACATCGCTGCGCGAAAGACCCTCGACATCAAACTCGGTCTCACGGTTGCGCCAAGATTTCTCGCCGTCGGTCGTGCGCCAGTCCGTCCACCGGCTCTTGACGTTGCCCCCGATGTGCTTCATGATCGCCCCCACCGAGTTGAATCCCGGCGCGACCTGCTGAAAAATCTGCTCATCATTCATCTGCTCGATCGCGCCGTCGGACCATTCCTTGGCGACCGCGAACTCTGTGACCCAGCCTCGGATGATCGCGTTGTCGTTGGCAGGTATAATCATTTTCAACCTTCAAAATAGAACTCATCCAGCACCGCGTGCCAATCGTCGAGCGAGCTCACCGCGATCATGCGTTTGCGGACATCGTCGTTCTGCGGGTGGTGCTGGGCGAAGCGGATGCCAAACTTGCGCATGGTTTTGCCGGTGTGCTGCTCTGGGTTGCGGACGAGCGTGCGGTTGATGTTCATGGCGAGGCGGAAGTGGTCTTCCAGAACCTCCCGCTGCTCGGCGATGGTCGGCTGGCTCGGCTCTCGGCCCGCCATCAGATCGCGCGCCTGGCGGAAGATCCACGGGTTCCCGATGCAGCCGCGCGCCACGCTCACACCAGAAAGACCGGTGTACGATATCATCCTGAATATATCGCCCGCTTCCCAGATATCGCCCGAACCGAAGATCACGCGATCGGGCCTCGCACTGGCGATCTCTTTGAGCAAGTCCCACCGGCTCGGGCCGATGTATTTCTGCTCGACGGTGCGCCCATGCACCGTCACCCACGCGCAGCCCATGTCATACGCCGCGTCAAAGATCGTCCAGAAGTTCTCGATCATCTCGGGCGTGTCATCGAACGACCGGCGCATCTTCACCGTCACCGGCACACCCGCTGGCACCGCCTCGCGCACCGCTTCGAGAATCCTGATCGCGCCCGCCGGTTCAGCGAGCCAGTGCCCACCTCGCGCTTTCTTGGCGATCTTCTTCACCGGGCAAGCAAGATTCACATCAATCGCGGCAAAGGCAATTGAATGTTGGATTTGTGGGGGCGGCGTCCCGCCGCCCAATTCAGTTGGTCTCGAATCAGAGTTACCGGTTGTTGGATCACTTACTGGGCGGCGGGACGCCGCCCCCACAGGGAAATGATCACCGATCTTCTCGCGCACGACATGCCTTGTCTCATCCTCATACGCAAGATCCCGGTACTCGCGCGCTTTGCGCCGACCTTGCTCGACCATCTTGAGCGCACCAGCCGCCATCTCCGCCGGCTCGGAGCCCATGATCTGGCCGATCAGCGGCGCATCTTCCTCGCCCGCTGGCAGATTGTTGTGGATCTCACCCAGGTCCGCCTTGGCGAACCCGCGGCCGCCCGCCAGCAGCGTCCGATCGAGCAGGGCTTCGGTCACGCACGCCGGGCAGCCGTGGCGGCGGGCGATGATCCGCATCGCGGCATCGGAATACCCTGCAAGCCCAGCTTGGTAAAATGGGGCGTCAAACCCCGGAATCAGGGCGGTGACGCGGGGATCCATGCCGGTGGGGCCGTGTCGAGCGACCAGATCGGCAGCGACGGCCTTGGGATCAATATCCTGGGCCCCCTCAGCGATGGCAAACTCGGGATCGGTCGCATTCTTGCCCCGGTTCTTGTCGGGTTGGTTGCTTTGGCAGCTCATGTGTGGGACGATAGGAGGGTGAAGATCAAACAACACATACCGACCCGCGTCCTGTTCCCTGTTTGTGCGCTCGTATCCACCATTGCGGTGCTTTCGTTGAGTGGTTGCCAGCTCTTTAATGAGCAGTTGACCGCGCCGGCGCACTCGCCTT
>NVSP01000091.1 GCA_002732755.1 Phycisphaera sp. | reverse complement strand
AATCAACCGCGCGACGCCCAAGACGCAATCCGCGCTGCTGGAGGCGATGCAGGAGCGCCAGGTGACCATCGAGGGCCGGACCTTCGTGCTGCCCGAGCCCTTCCACGTGCTCGCCACCGCCAACCCCGTCGAGCACGAGGGCACCTACCCCCTGCCCGAGGCCCAGCTCGACCGCTTCCTGCTGCGGACAAGCCTTGGGTACCCAGATGCTGCGAGCGAGATGCGCGTCATCCAGGAACGCCCATCGATGAACGCCCTGACCGATCTTCAGCCGGCGGTGACGCTGGAAGAGATCCGCTCGATGCAGATCATGACGGACGAAACAAAGCTCGATACTTCGATCGCGTCATATATCCAGCAGCTTGCGCAGAAGAGCCGGAACATCCCGGAGCTTTCACTTGGGCTTTCGACACGCGGAGCACTCGCGGTTGCACAGGCGGCGCGAGCGACTGCGAGGCTCAAAGACCGTGACTATGTCATTCCAGAAGATGTTGCTGAGCATTTCGTCGCTGCGACTTCGCACCGCATGGCACCGAGCGACCCCTCGCTGATCGATGATGCACGCGCACTCGAACAGATCGCCGATGACATTCTCCGTTCGGTCGATGTGCCGATCTGATTTAGCCCCGTGGAAACAGCGGCGCAATGCCAGAGTGGTCGCTCTCTTGCCGCCAGATGAGCTTGCTGCGCAGGTATGTTACCGGGTGGACTGATTCGTACTGCACGCCGTCACGCATCTGATGCCTGCATGATGTGCCGGTTGCCAGAACAACATCTTCGGATTGCATGGCTCGCACCGCAGGAAAGAGACTCAATTCACCGATTTTCATTGAGAGGTCGTAGCGTTTCTTGTGCATGCCAAAGCCGCCCGCCATGCCGCAGCAGCCGGTGTCAATCTCGGCGTACGACTCACCAAACGCGCGCCGAAGCAGCGCCCCGGATGATTCCCCACCGATCAGCGCCTTCTGGTGGCAATGCGCGTGCAGCAGCACCCGCCCGGTAGGCTGGGTGAACTCGGGCCTGCGGGCGTGCTCGTCCCAGTGCTCTTCAAGAAACTGCTCCACAAGCCGAGCACGATCGGCCAAGCGTTGYCGCTCAGCCTTTGGCGTTTTGCACCTGAGGTCAATCCAATCATCCTGAATCGCGGACAAGCACGATGGCTCGAGCACGAGCAACGCCTTGGCGTCGTGCTCTGACAAGAATGAATTGAGCGTTTCAACCATCTCATCGATCGCGTCGATGGCTTGCGGAAGGAAACCGTTTGAAATCGCGGGCCGTTGGCAGCAGCCAAGATCTGCCAGCACGACGCGGTAGCCGAATGCTTCGAGCAGCGCCTTGGCRTCGAGGCCCAGGCTTGTTTCGTTGTACATGCTGGAGCAATCGCCGAAGAGAACAACCGTTGGAAGTTTTGTAGTGTGCGATTGTTTCCAGGCATCGAGCGTGTTAAGCGCCGGCTCAAACCTTGGCAGCGATCGTTGCGCTGGGATCGGCCCGAATCGGCTTGCCATCGTACGGGCAAACCCACGCGATGCCATCCGATTACTAAGCTTTGCATGACGAGAAGCAAACCTGCAAAGCGTTCTAACTCTCGTAAACACCAAGCGTGACAAAGATGGGCTGCGATGCTGATAGCGCTGYGCGGTGTATTCTGCTTTCATTTTTGAAACATCAACATTGCTCGGGCACTCTCGCTTGCAGCCCTTGCAACTCAGGCACAAATCAAGCGTCTCGATCGTTTCGGGGTCGTCCCACGCGAGTTGCTTTCCGGTGGCCTGACCCGAGAGCGCCAAACGCAACGCGTTGGCCCGGCCACGCGTCGAATGTCGCTCGTCTTTGAGCGCCATGTACGAGGGGCACATCGTGCCTGAGTCCGTCTTTCTGCACACCCCCGCGCCGTTGCACCTTTCRACCGCATGAGCAAACCCGTCTTGGYYTTCRTACGARTARWAYGTCTTGACCTCCGGRATCGATACATCATCTATTTCCGGTCGGATGCGGGTTGTCTGGGCGATCGAAGCGATCTCTGCGGGCGTAACAATATTGCCCGGGTTCAGCAGGTTCTCAGGGTCGAAGAGCGCCTTGATCTCACGGAATGCGCCCATGAGTTCCGGCCCGAAGTGGCGATGGAGCAGCGGCCCGCGCGCCCGACCGTCGCCGTGCTCGCCGGACATCACGCCGCCAAGGCTCCTCGCAAGATCCGCCGCCCGGATGGCGATATCCAGCATCGCCGATCGGTCGGTCTCATCGCGCAGGTTCAAGAGCGGCCTGACATGCAGCACACCCACCGACGCGTGCGCATAGAACGCAGCCCTCGTCCCATGCTCGGCAACAATCTTCTTAAACTCACGCACAAACTCCCCCAGCCGTTCGACCGGCACGACATTGTCTTCAACAAACCCCAGCGGCTTGCGATCGCCGGGTATCGCGTGCAGCAGCGGCTCCCCAGCCTGTCGAAGCTTGAGCGCCCGCTGGACAGAATCATCAGATGTGTACAACCTCGAAGTTGCACCCGGCACCAACGCCTGCACTTCGCGGTGGCGCTGCTCGAACTCTTCTTTGTTCTCACCCTCAAACTCGACATAGAGAATCGCTTTGAGTTGGCCAGACTTTGGCCTAGGCAAGAGCGCGACCGAGCCTCGGTGYTCCAGATTCGCAAGCGCCGTCTCGATAATCATGTCATCGAGCARYTCGACSGCSGAKGGTTTGAGTTCGAGCARMCCCGGCACMKWRTCMAKCGCTGCATCCAGYGAATCRAAYGCRAGMACKACSAGYGCGCGYTTGGCKGGRATCGSGTGSARTTTGAGCGYCGCGCCGAGCGTGATGGCGAGCGTGCCCTCTGAGCCGCAGATGAGCGGGGCGAGGTTGATGGTCTTCGCCGTTTCACCCGCCCGGATTTGCGCRAGGATCATGTCCAGCCCATAGCCCGCGTTTCTKCGCAGCGTCTTTGGGAACTTCTCATCRATMAGMMGTTCGTGGCGCATCACAACATCGACSACCGATTCGGTGAGTTTGCGCACCACCGGGTCRTGCTTCGCTGCGCCCGCTTCGAGTGTGATGCGTGTYCCGCTACCGAGGATCGCATCGACACCGATCACGCTCTCGGATGTCCTGCCGTACTTGATCGACCGCGTACCGGCCGCGTTGTTCCCGATGCAGCCGCCCACAGTTGCTTGCCTGACGGTCGCCGGATCTGGCGCGAAGAATAAGCCGCTGGACAGCAGCGCGCGGTTCAACTGATCGACCGTGATCCCCGCATCAACTTGGGAGGTCTTGCCGCTGACATCAATCGAACGGATCGTGTCGCACCTCGCCGAGAGATCAAGAACGACCGCTTCGCTCGTGCATTGGCCGGCGAGGCTGGTCCCGCCGCCGCGGGGCAGGATCGGGATGCCTTGGCGGAGGCAATGCTCGGCGGCAACGACGGCATCCTCAATCGAATCGGGGATCACCACGCCCAGCGGCTCGACCTGATAGAGCGACGCATCCGTCGAGTACAACTGCCGGCTGTGCCGATCGAACCGGACCTCGCCCGAAATGGCGGCGGCTAACCCCGCCGACAGCTCCTGCCGCCTGCTGCTGAGCGCATCGAATTGCTGGGATGTCATCGCCGGTAGCTGTGTCATGGGCCTCCGGTCATGGTATCGGCACTCCGATTGTGCCAGCATGTGAACCGATCGTGCCGATGTGGAGTCTAACGGGTATAGACCAACCCATTGCATCACAAGGAGCCTCCCATGCACGCCCGCATCGCCACCCTCGTTCTGCTCAGCGGCCTCGCAGCCCCCGCCAGCGTTCTCGCACAAGCCGACGACAACACACTGCCCGTCACCGCGGTCACCCTGTTTAGATCCGGCGTCGGTTCCTTTGAACGCCAAGGCACCGTCACGGGCAACGAGATGGTCAACCTTTCCTTCAAGGCCAGCCAGATCAACGACATACTCAAATCCCTCATCGTCGTCGATCTCGATGGCGGCAGGGTCGGCGCGGTCAGCTATTCATCCGACGAACCCATCGGCAGACGACTCGAAGCCCTCGGCCTCGATGACCCGACCGAGCTTTCACTCGGCGATCTGCTCGCGCAGTTCCTCGGCGCCAGCGTCACGATGACCACGACCAGCGGCGATATCACCGGCAGGATTCTCGGCGTCGAGACGTATGTTGTGACCGACGAAACCGGCTCACGCCGAAACATCCGCAGGTTCAGTCTTGCGACCGATGCCGGGCTGACGACCGTKGATGARCCGGATGTCCGCAATGTGCARYTGCTYGATGAGGTCTTGCAAGCYGACCTSATGGARTTGCTCGTCGCGCTCGGGTCGCAGCGGACAGAACAGACMCGMTCCATCCAGATCGACCTGCAAGGCCAGGGCGAACGAARCGTGATGGCGGCGTAYGTCCAGGAGACCCCGATCTGGAAGACCAGCTATCGCCTTGTGCTCCCMGAAGACGAGGGCGATGACCTGCACATCGAGGGCTGGGCGATCGTCGAGAACACGACGGATCAGGACTGGGAAGACATCACACTCACGCTTGTCGCGGGTCAGCCGATCGGGTTCCAGATGGATCTATCTACGCCGCTGTATCTGCAAAGGCCGGTGCTTCCAGTTCCGGTGGAAATGGCGGCGGCTCCGAAGATGTATGAGCGGGGMGTKGCYRCKGCMAAYRTGCCAMKTGWARYRMTTGAARAWCAAWTRCAAGRTGCYCGAATRAGNGGAAAKMAKATWASRRSMRAKNTACAGATYAGGGACCGCCGACGACGGGACGGATTCAAGATACTTGTACTCGAAAGCAACACTCGGTGAATCTATGGGCAGGAGCACCATGTCCATGGCATCCGGTGGCGACGAGGGCGAGGTCTTTTTCTTCAGGCTCAACAACCCTGTCTCTGTCCAAAAACGACAATCCGCGATGCTGCCGATTATCACAGGCGCGATCGAGGGTCGGCGTGTCAGCGTGTTCTCGCCGACCACGCAGGGCAACCACCCGTACCGCGGCGTGGAACTGACCAACTCGACCAGCCTCAAGCTCATGCCCGGGCCGCTGAGTGTSTACGACGGCTCGGTCTTTGCGGGCGATTCGCAGATCGGGTACATCGGGGCGGGTGAAAGCCGGATGCTCGCCTACGCGGTCGATCTGGATGTTGATGCTGAACGCACGACCAACCAGAAAACGATCGTGCAGAAAGTCAGCATCATCGACGGCGTGATCTACAAGGTCGATGCGATCGAGAGCATGTACGCTATCACGCTGACCAACCACGACTCAGCGCTCGATCGGACGATCATCGTCGAGGTGCCCAGGCACAAAGAGTGGACGCTGAGTTCATCGATCAAGCCCTACGAGACGACGGATTCGCTCTACCGCTTTGAGGTCGAGGTAGAGGCGGGCGAAGCCGAGAAAGTCAGCGCAACCCAGACGCGCGAGCAGCGGACCAGTATCACGCTGACCTCGACCAATCTCCCGACGCTGTTGTCGTACCAACGGCAAGGGGCGGCTTCGCAGGCCGTGATCGACGCGTTCAAGGGGTACGCCAGCCGCCGGGCCGAGGTTGATGCGGCAAAGGACAAGATCAAGCACAACGAAAGCGAGACGAGGCGTGTGTCCACGGATCAGATGCGGATTCGAGACTTGCTGCGGGCGGTCACCCGGCAAGATTCGCTCTACGCACGGTACATGGGCACTCTTGAAAGCCACGAGGATTCGCTGGATGCACTCAGAGCCGAACGGCAAAGCCTGATCGCCCAGCTCGAACAGAAGAAGCAGACGCTTGATCTGTATGTTCGGACGCTGCGTGTGGAGTAGTCGGGCTTAGTCGCCGCCGCCGCGGCCACCGCCGCGGTTGTCCAAAATATCCCACGGCGTCGCGCTGATCTCGCCGCTGTTGACGGTGATGTTGTACCAAGGCCTGAGATAGCTGTTTGCGCCATAGTCAACCTTGGTGCGGTTTGTGCCCGTGCCGGAATCGCCTTCGTTGACGAACACATTGTCCGAGATGACCCGAGAATTGGATGTCTCGACCGTGCCTGTCTTTGATGGGGCTGGTTCGTTTGCGAACTCGACCGAGAGGTCTCCAAAGCCGATGTTTCCGCTCCAACTGTTGCTGGCCCCATAGAAGCCGAGTGTGTTTGATTCCATGCCGCTGACAAACCCGGTTGTCGGGATGGTCCAGTTGTCATCAGAGTCAAGCGTAAAGATAGTGCCCCGGTTGCTCATCAGGGCGATGCTCGGTTCTGAGTCGCTGCGCCAGAAGAGCTTGCGAGCGCCAAAGGGTGGSAGGAACGCRTAGGAGTTGTTGCCCTTTGCGGAGTCRCGGTTGYYGCCGCCRCCGGTGCCCTGCTCTTSGGTCACACCWGCAAATCCGGGGTCCCATAATGCGAACTTTGGGKTGGTGGCGTTGGCGGGCTCGAGTTTGGTGTAGTTCTCGTAGACCTCGACTTCCACATTGGTTTCGACCGGGCTGACGAGGCCGCTGGGCTYGAGGTGGTCGTTGGCGATSARMAGGCTGAGGATGTTGCCCGTGTTGTCTTTTTCGTAGGGGCTGGTCGCCGAGACGGTTGAGTCGGAGAGGTCGATCAGGCTGGGCAATGGGAACGCGCCGTCGGTGTCGCCGGCAAAGACACTCATAGCCTGGAGCGTAGAGCGGATATTGGTCGCGTCTTGCGCCTTTCGAGCTGTCAGCTTGGCCTTGCTGAGGGAGGGAATGAGGATGCCGATGAGCAGGGCGATGATGGCGATGACCACCAAGAGCTCAACGAGAGAAAACGCGTGCCTGGATCTCTTGGTCATGACGGAATCCCCATCGCGGCCAATACCGCGTGTGCTACCAGATCATACGCGGCTGGTGGCGTTGCTGTTTCAGCGCAGAAGCAAGGCCCCGAGCTTTCGCCCAGGGCCTTGTGAGATGTGTTTACATCAGAGTCGAAGCGGGATCAGTCCTGCCAAGCCACGGCTGATGTGACCGTGTTGCCAGTCGCGCCGCTGGTTTCGACCGCAGCGATCATCTTGAGGAATGCGTTGCGCTGGTCAAGTTCGCCTGTGAAGTTGTTGCCCGTAGAGGTGGAATTGAGCGTCATTTCACCATTCGACGCTGTGCTCGAGCCGGAATCCGCGCCGGTGGTGTCCAGTTCCGAGACGAACAGATTGTCGTTTCGGGTAAAGACGTTACCCGTGCCGCCGCCAACACCGACGATTGTGAGGGTGAGGCCGTCAGGTGCCCCGCTGTTCTCAAGTTTAACGCTGTTGTCGTTGTAACAGATGTTTCCTGACCATGTCTTTTTACCGCCATGGATGAGCAGTGTGTTGGAGCCGAGGCCGTAGAAGTTCTCAGTGGTTGGGCCAGCGAGATCCCAGATCAGCTCTGCATCGCTGCCGTTTGCTTCCCAGAGCGGGCCGCGGTTGCCGAGGAGGGCCTCGGATGACTTGGCGCTGTTCCTCCATTGACCAAGTCGACGGCTGTACGGCGGAACATGGGCGTACGACATGTTACCAATGCCCTCGACAGCGGTGCCGACCTGGACTTCACTACTAACCGGTGTGCCGCGGAACTTGGGGTCCCATAAGGCGCGCTCTATGTCGATTGCACCACGTGGTTGCTCGGTCTCGTAGTCTTCGTACACGATGACCTGAGAGTTGTTGGATTCTGCGGGGCTGACCAAGAGTTCAGCGGTGACCGAGCCGTCGTCGATCAATGGTGAAAAGATGTGCGCGGTGATGTCCTTTGCACGCCCGATCGCTGCGACCGTGTTGTCGGACCTGTCGAGCTTGCTGGGGAGCATATATGTATCGTCGTTGTTGCCAGCCCAGATGAACATGGCCTGCCCGATACCGCGGGTCTGGGTTGCGTCCTTGAGTTGACGTGCCGAGGCGCGGGCTTTACCTAGCGCTGGCAGCAGGATGCCGATGAGCAGCGCGATGATGGCGATAACCACCAACAGCTCGATCAGCGTGAATGCACTTTTCTTGCGAGTTTTCATTACCAGATACTCCAAACATGACTCTCGTATGTGTGAGAGCCGACAATCTTTGCCACGAGCAGAACCTGCCCCTGGCATCTCGAACAGCACCTTCGGCGTATCGCCAAAACGATGCACCCGCGTCCGTGACACACGCTCACATGAGCACCGCATCACACGGGATTTTCGAGTTGTCGGTGGAGAACTGGGACCAACAGGTTGGTCAACATCGGCAAAGAGCCAATATTAGGGCATTGGAAATATCTCCCATCAAGCCCAATTCTTCACCCGCTCTTGAACGATCAGCGAGCGTCTATCTATCCGCACTATGTTCTAGGACGGTTGCAGGATCGTGGTAGTTTAGGATAACTATGTATGCGACGCAACTATGATGCCGGAGAATACCAGTAATAAGGGGTATCCATGAGCCAGCCAACCGCAATCTCCCTAGTATCAGCCAAACAGCGAATCGCTGAGATCGGATTCGACTTCCCCACACCTGCTGCGCCGATCGCTGCGTATGTGCCGACGCGCCGGGTTGGGGATCAGATCTATGTCTCCGGGCAGATCCCAATCCGCCACGGCAAGCTCATCGCCGAGGGCATCGTGCCGACCGATGTCACGCTCGAACGAGCTGTCGAGTGCGCGCAACTCTGCATCCTCAACGCGCTGGCAGCGGCGTACGCGGCTCTGGAAGAAGATGAAGGCATCGCGCAGATCGTCCGCATCGGCTGCTTTGTGGCGTGTACGCCCGGCTTTGTTGACTGATGGTGCGCAACTGCGTCTTCAGCACCTGGCCGCGCAACCAGCAAGCGTGCGTCGGCGCGACGTTGCTGCGGATGCAACGCAATCAGCGCCTCCGGGAGATCGAAATCTAACTCCTCGAGTTTCATGCCCCGCTGCGCATCCATTTGCGCAGCAGATCCATCTGCCGATGGAAATCATGTTCTTCAAACTCAAGTGGATTCTTAAAGAAGGCCGCGGCAGCATGCACCACTCCACCTTCGCCTCGCGCCTGCGCCAACAACGCGATGCGCGCCAAATCTAAAATCAGCGGCGCGGCTAAAGCAGAATCGCTGCCATGCCAAGTGAACTGCAACTGCATTTTGGCGCCAAGGAATCCCTCAAAGTGCACAAAGTCCATGGCGGTTTTCCAATCGTGCAAACTTGGCACGAAATCAATCCGCACACCGGAATGCAATCCAGGACTCTCATGTAAAATGCTGCCTAGCACTTTGTCCTTATTCGCCAACTTGCTCGCCGCGCGTTTGGGATCCTCCAAAGCAGCACCATCCTTATTGCCGAGCATGTTGTAGCCTTCCCACGCCATCACGTTAAAACGACGGTCGCGGAACATGGGGGCGAGAGCGGTCTTCATAAGAGTCTCGCCAGTCTTACCATCGTTCCCCAACACTGGAACACCTTGCTTACGCGCATAAGCAGCAACTGCGGGGATTGCCGCGCCGGGGGCCGGAGTGAAGTTCACAAACGGAACTCCTTCGGCAATCGCGGCAATCGCATAAAGGATGGAACGAGAAATATCTAGCGGTGCATCGTTTAGTAAGGCGAGGACATCGGCCTGGGGGTCCATCCAAACTTCGGGCAGACTGCGTTCGCGCTCAGCCGAGGCCAAATAAACCACAACAGCTTTACGCGTGCGGTCGGCCTGCATCCAATCGCGAATGTCGCCGCGGATGGCGTCGACCATTTCGTTGGCCGATAACTGCAACCGATCA
>NVSP01000090.1 GCA_002732755.1 Phycisphaera sp. | reverse complement strand
GAGCGGGATCAGATCTTGTACGACCCGCAGCACGAATACACGAAGCGTTTGCTGAGCTCGGTGCCGAGGACGGACCGGGCGGCGAGTTGAGTGAAATCATTTTCGATCGTGTGATTGAACTATTTTCAAGTCGGTAGAACGAATGCCCTACCCCAGCACAAGGCCGCCGGCCTTTGGTTTGACATCCATGAACTGGTCGATCGTGGCCTGTGAACTGCCCCACCACTTGTCGCCCCAGATCGCAAGGTTGAGCATGGGCCAGGCGAGGTTCCAGAGCTGGGTTGGGTCGCTTGCGACGGCGTGGATCGCGGCGGGTGTGAAGATCTGTTTGGCGAAGCTGGACTCACGCAAGACGACGGCGGCCTCGCCGACCCACGACTGGAAGGGCAACGGGAAACTCGCTTTTTCTCGGCGCACCACGCGCTCGCTGACGCGCTGGGCGAACGCCTCGCGGAGCGCGCGTTTGGTGCGCATCGCCAGCGGCTGGGTGTCCGGGTCATACAACCGAGCGGTCGGGATCGACTGGGCAACGGCGAGCACTTCGCGGTCGGCAAAGGGCGTTCGGCTTTCGACGGATTCCATCATGGTCGCCGAGTCGAGTCGGCGGAGCAGGCCGGTCAGGTTGACCTTGCGCTGGAACCGCAGGTGCGCATCGAGATCGTTTTGTGCATCGCCGGCGGCTGATTCGAACATGCGCTCGAAGGTGCCCACGAGTTCTTCATCATCGGCGAGCAAGCGCCAGAGGCTCGGGGTCAGGATCGAGGACTTCATCTCGGGCGTCATCCATGCGTTTGAGAGGAGCTGGAATCGGCCTGGGTTTGGGTTGCCCGAGGCGATGTGCTCGGTCGCCATTCTCAGCGGGAGTTCGTAGCCCGCGAACAGCTCGTCGGCGCCTTCGCCTGTGAGCGCGACGATGCAGCCGTCGCTTCGGAGCTTGCGGGCGATGAGGCGGATGGCGACCTCGTTGGGCGTACACATCGGCAGCCCCTGCCTACCGACCATTTCTCGCCACATCGAGAGGAATGTTGGGCGATCAACGATGATTTCTGAATGGAGCGTGCCGAGTTCTTTGGCGACTTCTCTGGCGTATTCCGGGTCGCCGCCTTGGGCTTCTGCGCCAGCGCAGTATGTCCGCAGTCCGGGTAGGGCGCCCGCTGCGGTGCCCGCGATGATCGCGCTGTCGAGGCCGCCCGAGAGAAGTGAACAAATCGGAACATCCGTGCGCAGGTGCGCCAGGACCGAGTGCTCGATTGTGTGCCGAAGTTCGACGACTGAGGCTTCGGATCGAGCCGAGACCGGGCGGATCATTGTGCGCACAGGCTCGGTGAGCGGGTGGTCCAGATCGAATATCAAAATCTCGCCCGGTCTGACAACTTTGACGCCCTCGAACATGGTGCGATCGTCGAGTTCGACGCGCGCGGTGGTCAGGTACGCGGAGATGCCGACGGGGTCTGGCCTGATCGCAAACTCCGGGTGCGCCAAGATCGCGGGGATCTCGCTTGCGAGCGTGATCGATTGGCCGGTGCGCGCCCAGTAGAGCGGCTTGATCCCGAACGCATCTCGGCACGCGTATACCTTTTTGTTCTCAAGATCGGCCCAGACGAAGGCGAACATGCCGCGGAGCGCTTCGATCGCTTGCGCACCGCTGCACGCGAGGAGTTCGATGAGTGTTTCGCTGTCACAGCTTGATCGGAATTGGTCTGGTGCTCTGCCGGTGGCTTCGCGGAGTTGGTTGTCGTTGTAGAGTTCGCCGTTGTAGACGAGAACATGCTTGCCGTCGGCGGAGTGCATGGGCTGGAGGCCGTGGTCTGATGTGTCGATGACCGCAAGTCTGCGGTGCGCCATGACGATGTTGGTCGCGCGCCAGTAGCCAAAGCCGTCGGGCCCTCGGTGGTGCATGGTTTCGCGCATGCGAAGGACCGCGTCGTCTCCGGGGTCTTTGCCGATGATGGTGAGCAAGCCGCACATTGGGCTGGTTATCGACAAATCAGGCCGGATTTGTCCATATCATCCCTTGGCGACGGTCACACTCCATCGCCCCTCGCCGATCGGCGCGCCTGCAAACTCCAGTTTGCGATCATCGAACGCCAATACGACCGCAAACGCCGAGCGACTGATTGCAGCGGACACAACCTCGCCCGCTGCGACCCGGATGACCTCGCCCCGACCTTCTGAGATCGGGCCCTCGTAGTCGAGATAGAACGCCCGGTGATCGCTGATTCGCTCGGCTTGGAAGTTCCCAAGTTCGTCGGGTCGGCGGTGGCCGGTGCGGAAGGTGAGCAGGGGCATCGCGTCGTCTTGGTTGATCTGGATGAGCCAGTCGTAGTGCCACGAGCCGTCGGGGAGCGTGTGTTTGAGGATGACGGTTCGGTTCACGCCGGACGCTAGGCAACCGGCGGGTACCCGAGCCGCTAGACTCAGTGCCTAGTGAACGGAGGTTCTGCGATGCGTGTATCTGGAATGGCTTGTGGAGTGGTTGTGGCGTGTGTCTTGGCGGCTGGRGGCTGYGGGACTGGGCCTTCKKCGAATGCTCTTGGTATCTWCGGCGACACSGCSCTMGAYGCCGGGAACTACGCCGAGGCWGTGGGCTACTACGAGCAGTATGTCGATCGCCGACCTCTGGACCCGGAAGGCCGATACAAGCTCGCCACGGCGTATCTGGGGGACAATCGCCCCTCGATGGCCCGCGAGCAGTTCATCCGGGGCTTTGAGCTTCGAGGCRGCGACGATCGGTTCATTGARGGRACCGCCGACACGCTCGTGGAGATGGGCCAGCAAGATGAGCTTTTCAAGCTGCTCCGAAACCGGGCGCAGAAATCGCAGGCGATCGTTGACTATATCCGGCTGGGGCGGTTCTCGGCTCGGGTTGGTGATGCCGACGAAGCCGAGCAAGCCCTGCTCTTTGCTGCCAAACTCGATGAGGGCATGTCGATCGAGCCCCAACTCGAGCTTGCAGAGTTCTACGGCTCGCTCAGCGACGATGTCCGCCAACTCGAACGGCTCAGGATGGCCTTGTTCATCGAGCCTGACAACAAGGCTGTCATGGATGCGATCCGAGAACTGGGCGAAATCCCCGGCCCATCGTTCGCCATCCCGCCCGCCGAACGGGGCTAAAACCTAAACTGAGTCCCCCTCGGACGCGATTTTTCATCAAATGGTTTGACATCCCGGCCCACGCTTGTACCATTCATCCGGAACAACGGATGAATACGAAACAGGCCCTTCAACCCGTGTCTCAGGTTCTCTTGGCCCTTGCTGAGCCGGTCCGGCTCCGCATGCTCCGGCTGCTGGAGCTTGAGGAGCTTTCGGTCGGTGAGGTCGCCAAGGTTGTTCAGTTGCCACAGAGCACGGTGAGCAGGCATCTCAAAACGCTCAGCGAAGTTCGGCTGATCGCCAAACGGGCGGTCGGGACGGCGACTTTGTACCGGCTTCTGCTCGATGATCTTTCGCCCGAGTTCCGCGCGTTGTGGATCGCGGTGCGTGACCAACTCCACCGCGAAGACGACCACGACGACGACATCCGCCGACTCAAACTCATCATCACAGAACGCAAGATCGACAGCAAAGATTTCTTCGGCAGGGTTGCGGGCGATTGGAACGAGATACGCCATTCGCTCTTTGGTGAGGGCTTTACAGCGCCAGCGCTGCTAGCGATGGTCAACCCAAAGTGGACGGTCGCGGATCTTGGTTGCGGCTCGGGCGATGTGACGAGGCTCCTGATGCCTCATGTCGCACGAGTGATCGCCATAGACCAGAGCGAGGCGATGCTCGATGCTGCACGCGCACGGCTTGATGATTCWGAGAGCGTTGATTTTGTGTCGTGTGATCTTGAGAACCTGAGTCTTGCCGACCGCTCGGTGGACATCGCGGTGCTCTCGCTTGTGGTCCACCACATCGATGACCCGAGCCGGGTCATCAAAGAGGCGTACCGGATCCTACGCGTTGGCAACGGGGGCGGGGTTCTGCTGATGATCGACATGCTCGCGCACGACCGCGAGGAATACCGCCGAACGATGGGGCACAGGCACCTCGGCTTTACCAGAGATGAGATATCGGAACACATGGACAGGGCGGGCTTTGGCTCGACCCGCATCCATGAGCTTCCGACGAGCACAGATTCACGCGGACCCGGGCTGTTTGTCGCCTCGGCACGCATTAATTGACCGATAGAAAACACAGGGACTACACGCCCACGCAGGAGAACAAACCGTGACAACGATGGCAACCAACATGATGCAGGCCGACAAGGTCGGGACGATGGAATACAAGGTCCGCGACCTGACTCTCGCAGAGCTTGGGCGCAAGGAGCTTCGGCTCGCCGAGCAGGAAATGCCGGGCCTGATGGCGCTCCGCGAGAAGTACGCAAAGAGTCAACCCTTCAAGGGCATCAAGATCATGGGCTCACTGCACATGACGGTGCAGACCGGCGTGCTGCTTGAAACACTCGATCTGATGGGCGCCGATGTCCGCTGGGCGAGCTGCAATATTTTCTCGACGCAGGACTCCGCCGCAGCAGCGTGCGTGGTTGGTCGTCCAGAAACCGGCGGCACACCAGAGAACCCCAAAGGCGTACCCGTCTTTGCATGGAAGGGCGAGACGCTCGCTGAGTTCTGGTGGTGTACCAAGCAGGCGCTGACCTGGCCCGACGGCTCAGGCCCGACGCAGATCGTCGACGACGGCGGCGACGCCACGCTGTTCATGGTCCGCGGGCTTGAGTTCGAGAACGCGGGCAGCGTTCCACAATTCAACCCTGACACTGATCCGGAAGAATGGGGCCACATCCTCAACTCCATCCGCAACACCATCGAAGAGAACCCGGGCTGGTTCCAGAAGATGACGCCAGCGATCGAGGGCATCAGCGAAGAAACCACCACGGGCGTTCATCGTCTGTATCACATGGAAAAAGACGGCACTTTGCCATTCCCCGCGATCAACATCAACGACAGCGTCACCAAGAGCAAGTTTGACAATGTGTATGGCTGCCGCCACTCGCTCATCGACGGCCTCAACCGCGCAACCGATGTCATGCTCTCGGGCAAGGTCGCGGTGGTCTGCGGCTACGGCGATGTCGGCAAGGGCTGCACACAGTCGCTGCGTGGACAAGGCTGCCGGGTGCTCATCACCGAGATCGATCCGATCTGCGCGCTCCAGGCCGCGATGGAAGGCCTCGAGGTTGTCTTGCTTGATGATGTCATCGACAAGGCGGACATCTTCATCACCACGACCGGCAACAAGGACATCATCACGCACGAACAGATGCGCAAAATGAAGGACAAGGCGATCGTTGGCAACATCGGCCACTTCGACAACGAGATCCAGATCGAGAAGCTGAGCAAGGATGCCAACACCGAGCGGATCAACATCAAGCCGCAATTCGATGAGTTCAGGTTTACGGATCTGGACAAGAGTATTCTTGTGCTCGCCGAGGGTCGTCTTCTCAACCTTGGCTGCGCGACGGGGCACCCCAGCTTTGTGATGAGCGCAAGCTTTACGAACCAAGTCATCGCCCAACTCGAGATCCACCAGAACCGTTCAGCGTACGAGAACAAGGTCTATGTGCTTCCAAAGCATCTCGATGAGATGGTCGCAAGACTCCACCTTGACAAACTCGGCGTCACGCTCACCAAGCTGACACCGGAGCAGTCTGAATACTTGAACATCCCGATCGATGGGCCATACAAGCCTGACCACTACCGCTACTAAAGCAGTCACTTGGTGCGGGAGAAATCCTGCACCAGGCTTTTACGCACGGATGAGGAACTAGCGATGCACATGCAGGATGTTTTCAAGCGGCACAGAACGACATTCTCGTTCGAGTTTTTTCCACCGAAATCGGAAAAGGGATCCGGTACTTTATTCAAAACAATCGCGGACCTTGAACGGCTCGACCCTGCGTTTGTGAGCGTCACCTACGGCGCGGGCGGCTCGACCCGTGATCTGACGAACGATCTTGTGGTTCGCATTAACAAAGAGACGCCGCTGAATGCGATGCCGCACCTGACATGCGTGTGCCACAGCGCTGAGGATATCGAGTCGCTGCTTGTGCGGTACGCCGAGCAGGGGATCAGCAATATTTTGGCGCTGCGTGGCGATGCCCCAGCCAATGCGTGCGGGCACAACCACAAGGACGATGCGTACCAGTACGCGGCTCAACTGGTCGCCGCGATCAAGCGTTTCAACGACAAGGGTACGCACCCGAGCGGCAAGGGCTTTGGTATAGGCGTTGCGGGCTTTCCCGCGGGGCACCCCTCGACACCGAACCGGTTGCAAGAAATGGACCACCTGCGCGCCAAGGTCGATGCGGGCGCGGACTTCATCATCACGCAGTTGTTCTTTGACAACGCGATGTTCCTTGATTTTCGCGACCGCTGTCGGCTCGCGGGGATTACGGTGCCGATCCTTGCGGGGATCATGCCCGTGACAACGCTCTCGGGCATGAAACGAATGGCCGACCTTGCGCTGGGAACACACTTCCCGGCCAAGCTGATGCGGGCGCTCGATCGCACAAACGGGCACGATGAATCGGTCCGGCGTGTGGGTGTCCACTGGGCGACGCAGCAGTGCGCGGATCTGCTTGATGCGGGTGTTGATGGTATTCATTTGTACACGCTCAACAAATCAACCGCCACGCGTGACATCTACGCCTCGCTGGGCGTGATGTCGTCGTCGCAGCTCAGCTCGGATTAGCGGGCTACTTCGCCGCCGCGACAAGTTGGTCGAAGAGGTGCTGACCGAGCGCCTTGCATTCCGTTCGTTCTGGGTGCCACTGCACACCGATGCAAAATGCGCGCTTCGGGTCTCCCACCGCTTCGATGATGCCGTCGTGCGCTAAAGCGAGAACATCGAGCGAGCCGGGGTTGTCGATCGCTTGGCGGTGCATGCTGTGAACAATTCCGGGCGAAAGCGATGAACCGGCGCTTGGGACGATCTCGTGGTCATTGTCCCAGTGGTCCGCGTGCGATTGGTGCGTGTCAGGTAGGTGCTGGTTGAGGTGGCCGCCGGCGACGAGCGCCATCATCTGCATACCCAGGCACACGCCAAGCATGGGCGTGTCGGGCGAAGTGTCACGAAGGTGCTCAAGCAGCAGCGTTTCAACATTTTGCCTGTACGGATTAACACGGACGACTGATGCGTGGGTTGCTTCGCCGAAGGGTTCGGTGCATGGGTCATCGCCGCCGACGAGGACGATGGCATCACAGAGGGCCAGTTGATCGAGCAGCGCAGCCTCTGCGGGTGGCAACACAATCGGCACGCCGCCCGCTGCCACGATCCGCTCTGTGTAGTGCGAGGTGATGACATGGCGGGGCTTGCCGCCGAAGGTCTGGATGTCGGCGAGGATGCCGACAACTGGTTTGCCCGAGATGGTCTTGATCGCGTGTTCCTTCCAACGGCCCGGCGTGTGATAGACTCCGAACATGTCAGGACGACTTGTCATCATCTTAGTGTGCGTGCTCGGGCTTCTGATCGGCACATTGGTGCTGACCCAGCCGAAATCCTCGAAATACAGCGCAGCCGGGGCGGCAACCCGGCTGGTCGATGCCCCGCCGAGCCAGATCGGGCGGATCGAGGTGCGCGACCAGATGGGCGGGTTTGTCAGCGTCGGCGCCAGCGAATTCTGGCCCGGCTGGCTTGTGCAATGGGGCACGGGCGACACACCCGCTGGCGCTTGGCCCGCTTCGGAATCAACGCGGTCCGCGGGCGCACGGATTCTCAGCACCACCATGCTCCGCGCTGGCGCGCAAGCAGACCTGAGCAATGCGACAGAAGTACTGATCCTGAGCACCGAGGGCGAGGTCTTGCGGTCGCTGGATATGGGCGCTGTGCCGTTGGCGGGTACAATCCCGGTCAAAGTAGCGGGCAACGATCAGTGGCAGTCCATCGGACGCGAGATCGGCGGCTTCCTCAAAGCCGATGCGCTGCTCATGTGGCGCAGCGAGACCGCCTTGCCCGGCCTTGATGCGAGCGTCGTCAGTATTGCGCTCGGGCACAACGACGAAGTTACGCTCCGACTTCGGCGCGTGGGCAAATCGTGGTCGCTCGACTACCCGGTAAGCGCGCCCGCCGACCCGCAAGCGGTACTCACGCTGCTTGAGAACTTGATCGGACTGCGCTCAACGCGATTCACAACCGAGCCGGTTGGCGATGACATGCTAACCGCGACGATGGAACTGTCCGCTGCGGGCGAGATGGGCAAACGCCGATACATCATGTTGATGGACAAAGCGTCTGGGATTTGCGATGTTTCGCTTTCGGTTGATGTTGATGGCAAGCCCCAGCAAGTCGCTCGCGCAGGGCTCCAGCTTGGCACAGACGACTCATCGCTCTTTGATATTGATGCGGCTGATTTTATCAGCAGGACCGTGCTGGATGTGCCGGCGAGCGAAATCGAGAGCTTTACGGTCAGCTTTGCGGATTCTGACCAGCCATTCGAGGTGAATAAACGAACGCCCGATGGATGGGCAGGCAAGGGCAGCGGCTTCGCAGACAACTGGGTGTCGCTCTTCACCGAGCGCGAAGCCGACRTGATTCAGCTTGGACCGCTGGACATTCCGGCATTTATGCGTGTCGAGTTCAAACGCTTCGGCGGGCTCGATCTAGGCGTCTTCGAGTTGACCTTCGACACAGAGAACATCTACTGGATTGGGCAGGGCGACCTCTGGCGAGGGTTTGATTCCAACATCAAAGAAATCGATCTCGGCTTCGGCTTTGATTGACGCTTATGCCCCGATGTCGGTGCGCATCTGCATACCCAAAAAGCTGATTTTTCCCGCTGCTTCGTAGGCTTTTTTGTGCGCCAGTTCTGCGGTGTCGCCGAGCGCCACGATGCTGAGCACCCTGCCGCCGGCGGTGACGAAGTTGCCCTTGGCATCGAGCTTGGTTCCCGCGTGGTAGACCGTCACATCGTCCATCGCATCGGCATCCTGGATACCCGAGATCACAGCGCCGGTCTTTGGTTTCTCGGGGTAGCCTTCGCTTGCCAGCACGACGCAGCAGCTTGGCCGGTTGTCGAACTCGATGTCGAGTTCGCTCAGTTTGCCGGTGCATGTTGCGATGCAGATGTCGATGAAGTCGGTCTTGAGTCTCGGCAAGATCGCTTGGCATTCCGGGTCGCCAAACCGCACATTGTATTCGAGCACCTTTGGGCCTGCGGGTGTGAGCATGATGCCCGTGTAGAGGACGCCGCGGTAGTCGATGCCGTCGCGACGGAGCGCATCAACCGTGGGCACAAGGATCTCGCGCTGGATGAGGTCCATCATGTCCTCGTCAACCTGCGTGCTCGGCGAGAACGCGCCCATGCCGCCGGTGTTTGGGCCCTCGTCGTTGTCGCCTAGCCGCTTGTGATCCTGCACGGTTTCGAGGATGTAAATGTTGCGTCCATCAACGAGCGACAGCACCGAAACCTCTGGGCCTTCGAGGCGTTCTTCGACAAGAACTTTCTTGCCGGCGGCGCCGAATTTCTCGCCATTGAGACACGCTTCAAGAAACTCGGCGGCTTCCTCCATCGAAGTCGGCAAAGCCACGCCCTTGCCCGCGGCTAAGCCCGCAGCCTTGAGGACCGGCGGCTCCTCGCGCGACTCAACATACGCCATTGCGTTTTCGAGATTCGTAAAGTCCCGCGACTCCGCGGTCGGGATCGAGGCGCTCCGCATGAGCTGCTTCGCCCACGCCTTGTCGGCTTCGAGGATCGCGGCGTTCTTGACCGGGCCAAAGACGAGCC
>NVSP01000089.1 GCA_002732755.1 Phycisphaera sp. | reverse complement strand
CCAACACCCCCTCAAGTGGCACCCCAGATGCGCCGATCTCGATACCGGGCATCCGGCGAAGGACCGCCGGTTTGTAAGGGGCTATCCGGGTGGATATCGGAACAATAATTGGTCTTGCAATCGCGTGCATGGCTATCGTGCTCGGCGTTCTTTTCGGCGGGAGCCCGCTCGCGCTGATCGATACTGTCTCGGTGTTTGTAGTGCTCCTAGGGACAGTTGGCGCAACGATCATCTGCTTCCCGCTTGCAAGGATGCTCAAGTTCCACACCGTGGTCATGAAGGCGTTCTTCAATACGCCAACCGACATGGTTGAGATTATTCTCGATCTCGTCAAGTACGCCGAGCTTGCTCGCCGCGAAGGCATCCTGAGCCTTGAGAACATGGTCGATGAGATGAAGGACCCCTTCATCGTACGCGGCATCAAGATGGCGGTTGATGGCACGGATCCTGAACTCATCAAAGAAGTCATGGATACCGAGCTCGAAGCGCTCATGAATCGCCACGCCGACGGCAAGCAGATTCTTGATTCGATCGYAAAGTACGCTCCCGCGTTCGGCATGATCGGTACGCTGCTCGGCCTTATCTTCATGCTTCAATCCATGACAGACCCATCATCCATTGGCCCGAGTATGGCCGTTGCGCTGATCACCACGCTCTACGGCGCGATGCTCGCCAACCTCTTCGCTGGCCCGATAGCTGAGAAACTCACAGCCAACGACAACGAAGAGGTGATGGTCAAAACGATCATCATCGCCGGCGTCATGGCTATCCAGTCAGGCGACAACCCACGCGTTGTGCAATCAAAGCTGGCGACATACCTACCGCCCGCCGACCGTGACCGCGTGCTCGAGGCTGCATGATCYCGAGGGGAGGACGCTTCGATGGCTAAAAGAAAAAAATCCAGCGGCGGAGAGGTCCCCGAATGGGTCGTGACCTACGGCGACCTCATGTCGCTCCTGCTCTGCTTCTTCATCCTCATCGCAGCCTTCAGCGAGATCAAAGAAGAACGCGAGTATCAAGATGTAATTCGATCTATTCAGGAAGCGTTCGGTTTCTCTGGAGGCATCGGTCAGCTCGACACCGATACCCCGCCGACCAACTCGCAGATCAATTCCCTCGAACAGATCGTCGATTCGATTGGGCAAGACTCGCGGCTGGCAGATGCCAGAACTCCTGCGCCCGCGGGGCCAGACCCGACATCGTCGTATGTTGCCGAGGGCATCAAGACCGTCGTCGGGACGACCATCCCCTTCACCGGCGGCTCAGCAGAAATCTCAAAAACGACCGAGGACTACCTCGTCAACGAGGTCGTTCCAAAGCTCACGGGCCTGCGGTTCAATGTCGAGATCAGAGGTCACGCGTTTGGACGCGAAGACCGGGCGGCGGGCGGGGTCGATGAGATGTCGTTCTGGCGCGCCAAAACCGTCAAGGATTTCCTTGTCGCGCAGGGCATCAAGTCAAGCCGACTCGTGATTACCGCCGTTGGCAGCACACAACCGATCAGCACGAATGTTTCAGACAAGAACGCAATGGGCCAGAACCGCAGGGTGCAGGTCATCCTGACCGAGGTCTTGCCGGATGATGTCCATCCCGACCCCAACGGCACCAGACCCATCGCACGGTAGATCGCAGGAAAAGGGACAGTTCTATGGCAGACGACACCAAAACAGATGATGCACAGGCCGAGGGCGAAAGCTCCTCGGGTGGATCGAAGAAGATTCTCCTCATCGTGGTCGCGATCATGGTGCTCGAGACCATCGGTGTCGGCGCGTTTATCTTCCTGTCAGGCGGAAGCCCGAGTGTCGCCGAGGCTGACATCATTGGTGATGCAGCCGACAGCCCCGACTCGCTTGTTGAGGTCCAGCTCGTTGCCGAGCGGTTCCAGAACATGCACACCGGGCGGGTGTGGCAGTGGGAAGCTGAGATCTATATCAAGGTCCGCAAGAAAGACCAAGAGCGCGTGACCGAGGAACTCGAGCGCCGAAAGGCCGAGATCACCGCGGGTGTTGGCGAACTCATCCGAAAGGCAACGCACTCGCACCTGCGCGAACCCGAACTCCAGACGCTCCAGCGCAAGCTCGAAGCCTACATGGGCGATGTCTTTGGCGTCGATGCCGAGAACGAAACCCGCGTGACCAAGGTTCTGATCCCAAAGCTCCGCGGCTCACCCGCAGACTTCTAAATTGAAGCTGACATGTGAGGCGCAGAGTTTGCGCACGCAAGTCGCGCACCGACTGCGCATGTGCGCAGAAATGTATGGGTAGAGCGAACCGACCGCCGATGCAGCCAGAGCACCGGGGTGGTGCGCGCATCGACGGAGTCGAGCATGCCTGACGACCAAGAATCTTCACAGAATCCAACCGAGCAAGATGCCGGCAGCGATCAGCCGCCGGTTGAAAGCGAGGCCGAGCCGACGACGGAGCCAACGGGCGAAGCCGAGGCTCCCGATCAAGCCGACGCGTTGGCGGCCTCCGCTCTCGCATCGGCGCAAGCGGCGATCAGTGCGCTCGGTGACAGCGATGAACCTGAGCCTATTCCTGAGCCTGTTGCAGATTCGCAAGCACCTGCTGCGGTTGACCTTCCAGACTTCCAGGCCGTCAACATCGGTGAGATCCCAAAGGGCATCGACATGCTCTCGGATGTCAATGTCGATGTCACGATCGAACTCGGCAGGACGCAGATGCTCGTCGAGGATGTGCTCCGGCTCGCTGAGGGCGCGGTCGTCGAACTCGACAAACTCGCTGGCGACCCTGTTGATATCTATGTCAACCAACGGCTCGTCGCCCGCGGTGAAGTGCTCGTGCTCAATGATAATTTCTGTATCCGTGTCAACGACATTCTCGATGCGGACCGCGTAGAACAAGACGCGTAATCAAAACCATTTCGCAGCGGCCGAGGATCGGCCCTGACCGCGGAGCCAGGACGGCGCATGGCGGCAAGAACCAAGACATCTCTTTTCGCACTCGTCTGCGCCTTGATGCCCGCGATGGCTGCGCTCGCTGACACCACTCAAGAGTCCCGCTCGCTTGGTATACCTCGGACACAAGGCACACCAGATGGTGCAATCGTCGGCACACCATCAACCATGACCATGATCGCCTCGCTGTTGGCGGTTGTCGGGCTGATCATTCTGCTTGGCGCGCTCTACAAATGGCTCTCGGCAAAGACGGGCGGGCTTGCCGGTCAGGTCGGCGCGGGCGGCAAATCACCCGCCGGGATTCTCAGCGTGTTGGGCAGGTACCCACTCGGTCGGGGCCAGACGCTCGTCTTGTTGCAGGTTGATCGTCGGGTGTTGCTGCTGTGCCAAGCCGCATCGGGCAGGATGGGCCGAACGATCACAACGACCACGCTCTCAGAGATTTCGCACCCGGATGAAGTCGCATCAATCATCTCCAAAGCCACCGGGGCATCGAGCGACTTTGGCGATGTCTTGACGGGGTACGAAGCCGAGGGTGCCGGCGCAAGCGAGTTCGCCGGCGATGTCGAAATCGTCGATCTCACAAAACGGCGAGGCAAACTGCTCGAATCCATCCTTGGCAGGAGGTCGGCATGAAGGCGTGCGTGTCGATCGTGATTCTTCTCTTGGCAACACTCTGCGCCGCCGGCGCATTGGCGCAGGGCCAACTCACAGACCCCGCCCAGCCGATGCTCATCGACCCGGAATCAACCAACCCGATGTCGATCCTCGCAAACGCCGGCATGATGCTGCCCGGGCAAGGCCAAGGCGAAGTTTCCGAGGGCGGCCCTGCCGACGGCGGGGGGCTCAGCGCCGCGATCAACATCATGATCCTGCTCTCGGTCATCACGCTCGTCCCATCGATCCTCCTCATGACCACCAGCTTCGTGCGGATCTTGGTGGTGCTTGGCCTCTTGCGTCAAGCGATCGGCACGCAGTCGCTCCCCCCGCCGCAGGTCATTACGGGGCTTGCGATGTTCATGACGCTGCTCGTCATGGCACCGACCTTTGACCGTATCTACGACGAAGCGCTCGACCCATACCAGCGTGGCGAGATCCGCGACTACGACACGCTCTGGAACAAAGCCAAGCAGCCGATGCGCGATTTCATGTTCGACCAGATCGAAGCGACCGGCAACTGGTCGAGTCTCTACATGATCCTCAACTACCGGGGCATCGACACATCAGATCCCGGCTCGCTGACCCGCGCCGATGTTGACATGGTTGCGCTCGTGCCCGCGTACATGCTCAGCGAACTCAAGGCCGCGTTCTTGATGGGGTTTCGCATCTACCTGCCGTTCTTGGTGATCGACATGGTGATCGCGTCCATGCTGATCTCGATGAGCATGATGATGCTCCCGCCGGTCTTGATTAGTTTGCCGTTCAAACTATTGCTCTTTGTGCTTGTTGACGGCTGGCAGCTCGTTGTGGGTGGTCTGCTGATGAGCTTTGCGCGCGAAGGCACCTCACCCCGGCTCTCAAACGAAACCGCGATGCTCATGATGGACCCGGTGATCCAAACACTCACGGGTATGACATAGGGGGCCGCTGATGTACGACGAATCGCTTGTCTTTTTGATCCGCGAGACCATTTTGCTGACACTCAAAATCATCATGCCCATCCTTGGGGCGGGAGTTGCCATCGGCCTGCTCATCAGCATCTTCCAGTCGGTGACCTCGATCCAGGACCAGACGCTGACCTTTGTTCCAAAGATCGTCGTGATGCTCGGCGTTGTTGTCTTTCTCACACCCTGGATCATGCAGCGGCTCGTAGACTTTGCATCCAAGCTCTTCTATGTGGCGCTGCCCTAGGTGAACCATGCTGGCAATTGAACCCATCTTCCAACACGGTCTGACGCTCATGCTCGTCGCCTTTCGGCTGGCGGGCGTGCTGCTCTTTAGCCCGGTGATCGCGGGCGCAAGTATCCCCCGCAGCGCCAAGGTCTTTCTTGTCGTCATGTTCGCTGCTGCGATTTATCCTTCGCTCGATCCGCAGTGGCACGCGATGCCCGACATGACCCTCGTCACGCTGGGGCAGATCATGTTCACCGAAACGCTCATCGGCGCAACCATCGGGTTCATCGTGTCAATCCCCATCGTCGCCATGCAGCTCGGCGGCAACATCATGGGCATGCAGATGGGACTCGGGCTGGCACAGGTCTACAACCCGCTCATGGGCGGCAACTCGGGCGCGATCGATCAGCTTATGTTCTTTCTCGCGGTCGCCATCTTTGTGACGCTCGGCGGGCTTGATGTCATGTTCATGTCACTGGTGCAGACATACGAGCACATCCCGCTGGGTGGCATGACGCTCATGGCCACGCCGATGGATCTCATCACATCGCTCATGCAATCCGCATATGTCCTCGCGATGCGGGTGGCGGCACCCGTGATTGCGATTATGTTTCTCGAAACCATTGCCAGCGGCGTGCTCATGAAAACCATCCCGCAGATCAACATCCTCTCGATCGGCTTTGCGATCAAGGCCGTCGCGGGACTCGTCGGGCTGGCCGGCGCGCTGATCGCGATCGAGACGGTGTTTATCGACGARCTCYGCAACACGCTGATGCTGCTGATGGACTGGGTACGCTCGGGAGTACCAGTGCCGGGGGTGGCCGGTGGCTGAGGAACTCGGAGAAAAAACAGAAGCCCCAACCGGCAAAAAACTGTCCGAGGCCCGCAATAAAGGGCAACTCCCAAAGAGCAAGGATCTGACCGGCGCGATCGACCTCATCGCCGCGGCCATCGTGATGGCGATGCTCGGTTCGTATGTTGTGGGCCGCATGGCAGACCTCATGCAGAGGACGCTTAGCGGCACCACGATCGATCGCGGGCGACCCATCGATGTCGTCGGCGAGCCGATCCGAGATGCAGCCATGAACATGGCAGCCACGCTCGCGCCGGTCATGGCGGTTATGTTCACCGTTATTGCGATTACTCACTTTCTGCAAGTCGGCCCGCTCATCACTACCGAGCCGCTAAGGCCAAAGCTCAGCAAACTCAGCCCGATCGCCGGTTTCAAGCGGATCGTCGGTATCCGTGGCGTCATGCAAACCGTGATGAGCGTCGCCAAGCTGTCTATCGTCGGAACGGTCGTTGTCCTCGTCCTCATGCGCAACGAACCCAAGATGGTTCGGCTGCCCCTCTTGATGCCGATCCAGGCGTTCTGGGTCACCATGTATGTGCTGATCGAGATCCTCGCATGGGTGCTCTCGATCCTGCTCATCATCGGGATCATCGACTACATGTACCAGCGGTGGCAGCACAAAAAAGACCTAAAGATGACCAAGCAAGAGGTCAAAGACGAGCACAAGTCGATGGAAGGCGATCCCGAGGTCAAACGCAAACGARTGCGCATCGCCCAGGAAGTCGCGATGCAGCGCATCAGCTCAGAGGTCCCCGATGCGGATGTCATCGTGACCAACCCGACGCACTTTTCGGTGGCGCTGCGCTACCGAGATTCGTGGKATGCGCCGCGGGTGGTTGCCAAGGGAGCCGACCAACTCGCGTTTCGGATCCGTTTCGTCGCTTCTGCCAACGGCGTCCCGATCATCGAACGCCCGCCGCTGGCACGCGCGCTCTACTGGGGCACCAAAGAAGGCGAGCAGATTTCAGATGAACACTACGAAGCGGTCGCCGAGATCCTGGCATACATCTACCGCCTCGACGGCACAGCAGCAGAAATGAAGGAGTCGGCAAACGCACAGGTCGCGATCTGATCTAAACGATGGCAAAGAACCCCGAACAACCCGCTCTGGCTCCATCGCTCCCCGCGTGGATGCTGCGCGTTCAGCAATTCCGCTCGCTGATTGTGCCTGTCGGGTTCATGCTGGGCATCATGGTCATCCTTGTCSYKSTGSCRYYKMTGGSSATGKWCMTGCTCATCGCGATCAACATCAGCCTCGCCGTCGTCATCCTGCTCACGACGCTCTACATGAATCACCCGCTGGACTTCAGCGTGTTCCCCTCGCTGCTCCTGGCAACGACGCTGCTCCGGCTTGTCATTAACATCGCAACAACCCGGCTCATCCTGACCGCTGACGCCTCCTCGCCTGAAGAGGCGGTCAATGTCGCGGGCAAGGTCATCGGCGCGTTCGGCGCATTCGTCGCCGGCGACTCACTCGCGGTCGGTGTGATTATCTTCCTCATTCTGGTTATTGTTCAGTTTATGGTTATTACCAAGGGTGCCACCAGGATCAGTGAGGTCGCGGCGCGGTTCACGCTCGATGCGATGCCGGGCAAACAGCTCGCGATCGATGCCGACCTCAACGCGGGCATCATCACCGAGAGCGATGCCAGAGAACGCCGAGACATCATCCGCCGCGAGGCCGACTTCTTTGGTGCTATGGACGGTGCCAGCAAGTTTGTCCGAGGCGATGCCGTCGCGGGCATTCTGATCACGCTCATCAATGTGATCGGGGGCTTTGCGATCGGCACACTCGAACGAGGCTGGCCCGCGGGCCAGACCGCTTCCGTTTTCACCAAGTTGACCATCGGTGACGGGTTGGCAAGCGCCATGCCTTCGCTCATTATCTCGATCGCCGCGGCACTCATCGTCACACGCTCGGGCGCCAAGGCGGATCTGGGCACCGAGATCACCACACAGCTCGGCAGCCAGCCCCGCGGGCTTTTCATAACATCCGGGTTTCTTGTCATGCTGGCAGCAACCCCGCTGCCGACCGTCCCGCTGGTCGCGTGCGCCACGGTCACCGCGGTCGTCGGCTACGCGATGCTGCGCGGCGCCAAAATCGCGGCGTACAAGGTCCAGCAGGAGACCGAGGAAAGCATCGTCCCCGAAGCCGCCCCGATCGAAGCGCTCCTCAAAGTTGACACGCTCGAACTCGAAGTCGGTTACGGCTTGGTCCAACTCGTCGATGCCAACCAAGGCGGCGACCTGCTCGAACGCATCAGCTCGACCCGCCGACAGCTCGCCATCGAGCTGGGGCTGGTCATGCCGCCCGTGCGCATCCGCGACAACATGCAGCTCGAACCCACCAAGTACAACATCAAAATCCGCGGCACAACCGTGGCGTCGGGTGAAGTCATCCCGGCGCGCCTAATGGCCATGGACCCGGGCATTGCCACCGGAGAGATCGAGGGGGTCCGCACCGTCGAACCCGCGTTTGGCCTTGATGCGTGGTGGATCGAGGCGAGCCAGAAGCAGCGCGCCGAGACGCTCAACTACACGGTCGTCGAGCCGTCAAGCGTCATGGCGACGCACATCGCCGAAGTCATCAAGCAACACGCCGACGAACTGCTCACCCGCGAAGAGGTCAACAATCTCGTCGAACAACTCAAAGAACAATCTCCCAAACTCGTCGGCGACACCATCCCGACCATCGTCGGCATCGGCGACCTACAGAAGGTTCTGCAAACCCTCCTGCGCGAACGCGTCTCGATCCGCAACCTCGAAACGATCGTCGAGACCCTCGCCGACTGGGCACCCAAGACCAAGGATGTCGCGGTGCAGACCGAGTATGTCCGCAACGGCCTCAAACGCTCGATCAGCCACCAGTACGCCGTACTTCAGGACGAGGKCAAGCTCAAACTCTTCTGTGTCACGCTGGACCCGGGCCTCGAAGAACGCGTGCAGGGCTACATCGATCGTTCCGGCGATGCGACGGTGGTCACTATGCCCCCGCGGTCGGCAAACGAGCTGGCGGGCCGGGTGCTCGAAGCGCTGGCGCCGYTGACCGCTGCGGGACATACCGCTGTCGTGCTCGCATCCCCCGGCGTTCGAGGCGTGATGCACCAGATTCTTGAGCCACATGTTCCGAGCATCGCGGTGCTCGGCTACAACGAGATCGTGCAGGGAATTGAAGTCGAATCAATGGGTTATGTCACATGGCCCGAAACCCAACCACAAGCACCGTCGGCAGAGGAGCCGATCGGGGCAGGATCCGCGGCATAAGGAGGCCGCACTGCCTGTCATTTGTTGCTATGCTCAGATCCACCGATCAGTCGGTCGGCGTTTGAGAGTTGAATCAACGCGGGGCCGCAGGATGCAGCCACACCCGCAATGCCACGGAAGGCGACGATGCCACTCAAGGTTTACCGCGCCCGTTCGATGACAGAAGCCCTCACCGAGGTCAAGAAAGACCTCGGCCAAGACGCTGTCATTCTGCACACCCGCACCTTCAAGACCCCGGGCGTGCTCGGCTTTGGCGCACGCAACATGGTCGAGATCACCGCGACCGACGACGAGCCGACCGTGACCAAGCGCCGCGCTCGGCTACCCCGAAAGGCCCCCGAGCAAACGACTATGCCAACGCCATCGGTTCGAGCGCACGCCGCGACCAAGGCGTACGCCGGCGCGGGGGCAGCGGGGCCGTTCGACCCGACATCGCTCGTTGGCGCAGGGCCAGCGGTCGCTCTGATGGCCCCGCCGGGTGCTCGCCCCGCATCACCGACCGTAACGGCAACGCCCAAGCCACAGCTTCTCCGCGTCGCGACATCTCGGCAGGACAAGCCGCCAAGCGGTGGGCCAGCGCTCGAAGACGAACTGCACTCGATCAAGCGGATGCTCGGCAGAATCCTCAACAACGCATCGCCCTCATCTTCTCCCGGCACGATGCCCGATGTGCTCTTTGAGCACTACCTTGCGCTCATCGAGCAGTCCGTCGCGACCGAAATCGCCGACGAGATTGTCGGCAAGGTGCGCGATGAACTCAGCGCCTCGGAACTTGCCGACGAGGAGATCGTCCGCGAGACGATGCTCCGGCAGATCGCAAAGCTCATCCCAGCCGCCGGCGACAGCCCGCTCCCGCGAAGACCGGCAGACGGCAGGCCGCTGACAATCGCGCTCATCGGTCCGAC
>NVSP01000088.1 GCA_002732755.1 Phycisphaera sp. | reverse complement strand
ATTGGGCGTCGAACAAGAAACATGGCCAACTGCTGGGTGCGGTGTTCTTGTCAGGGGATCGATGATGAAAGTGCTTCCGGTTTGTGTGCTAGTGCTCGGCGTTTCATTTGGCGCAGCGGCCCAGCCATCATTTGTCGCTGTGGGTGATCTTCCTGGTGGATTACCCGTGAGCTATGCCGGGGGGACCTCTGCGGATGGCTCCGTCGTCACCGGCTTCTCGTACTCGGATCAGGGTGTGTCCGCGTTTCGCTGGACAGAAGCAGGGGGCATCCAAGAACTCCCGAGAAGCAACGGCCCCGGCACATACGAAACCGGATTTGTCTCGCCCTCTGGCAACTACATTAGTGGTCGGTACCAGGGCCTCGGAGCGGTTTGGTCCGAAGCAACGGGCACGGTCCAAGTCGGCGACCTTCCCGGCGGGTCCGACAGCTCCTTTGTCTGGGCGGTCAACGACCAGGGCACCGCAGTGGGGCAGGCTTCATACGGCTTCAATTCGCTTGGGGCACCGCTGTTCCGGGCGACACGCTGGACAGCATCTGGCGGCCTTGAAGCGCTGCCCTTTCCAACCGCCACGGATGAGGATATCGGCAGCGTCGCATGGTCGTTGCTCGATGACGGGCGTGTCTTTGGGCAGTCAGCGAGCGGCGCTTGGTTGTATTCGGACAGCGATGGCTTCGAGATGCTGCCCGGTGCCGAAGGCATGGGGGAATCGAATTCGGATGGCACATTCATGGTCGGGCAGGTGTCCGACCCCACTGGTACGGCTGGTGTGCCGGCGTACTGGACACCCGATGGGGGCCTTCAGTACCTGCCCGGTCTTGCATTCGGGCAGCCTGGGAACCCAACCGGGCTCAGCGATGACGGCTCGGTGATCGTTGGGCGGCGCGCCAGCGATCAGGTCGTCTGGATCGATCAGGGCGAGCCGGTACTCATCAGGGACTACGCCGAGAGCTTGGGCATCGACATGACGGGCTGGACCATCATCAATGTTATTGATGTCTCGGCAGATGGCACGACGATCGTCGGTGGTGCCCGCCATTCGAGTTGGGTTGGACCCGGATTTCGTGTCGAGGGCTTTGTGCTGACGATCCCCGCGCCGGGGGCGGCGGTTGTGTTTGGGTTTTCTGGTTTGCTTGTGCAGCGTCGTCGGCGGTGTCTTCACTGATTGGTGATAATCAGGTGTGTTCATGCCGAGGGATTGCTATCCCTCGGTTCTTGGGTTGAATGGATGACACATCATCCCGCAAGATGCTYTAGCCTGCTGCGTCGTCGACGAGCAATTGGTAGATTTCTTCGGGCGATTCTGCTGCGTAGATTTTCTCGCGGAACGCGGCTTCCATGTGGAGCCGGCTGATCTTGGCGAGCGCTTGGATGTGGTCGCTCATCTGATCGGGCCTGCTCGCCAGCAGCACGATGAGGCGGACTGGCTTGCCRTCGACGGATTCGAAGTCGATGGGTTCGGCTGGTTTGCCGATCGCCATGGCCATGTTYTTGAGCGTGTCGGATTTGCCGTGGGGGATGGCGAGTCCTTGGCCGATGCCTGTGGTTCGGGTTTGCTCGCGGGTCCAGACGGTTTCGATCAAGGCAGTCGGATCTGAGACTTGCCCGGCATCTGCGAGGGCTTGCACCAGTTCGCTGATGACATCTTGCTTTTGTGTCGCCTTGAGCGGCGAGATGATGCAGGCAGGTGTGATCAGGTCCATCAGTTTCATACATTTGGCCTCGTGGTCGGCGGGGCAGGCGCTGCCCCAAGAGCGGTGAGTCTACGCGCTCATGTCGGCGGTGTCGGTGCTGGGCGTCAGAAGTGCGCTGTACGAGCCATCGATMGAGGAYTCGGGGTTTCYACGGGTACGCGGGAGCGACGAKCGTTCACACGAGATTGTCATGTTGAGCGAYTTGGAKGCCCAGATCATCTGGGACTGGTTCTCGGCGTGGTCGAGGCTGCARGTSGCGTAGAGGATYGAGCCYGATCTGSCGAGCAGGGGCAGGGWTTCYTGGATGATCTGCCGCTGGAGGGAYTTGAGTCKTTTGAGKGCCGAKGGCGTGGAGCGRTAWCGMGMTTCGACACGCCGACCCATGACGCCKGTGTTKGARCAGGGCACATCCAGCAGCACGATGTCMGCCCGGCCYCGCTCGGCGTGGCGAAGCTMGGCCATCGACTGAACCGTGACGCGGTCATCGCCCTCGAAGACTTTGGAGAGCGTGGCAAAGCGGGTCTGGTCGATATCGGTCGCGATGATCTTGGCATCGGGAAATGTTGCGCGGAGTTGGCGGGTCTTGGTGCCTTGGCCTGCGCAGAGGTCCACGATCCGTGCGGGCTTCATATCGGCGATGGACCGGATCGCATCGGCGGATGATGAATCCTGCGCCCAGACATCGGAGCGTGAGAGCAGGAGCGGACCGAGTTCATCGCGCGGGCCAACCCAGAGTGCGTGGCCCTCGCTGTCGTGGGGGGATGTTGAGCCGTCGGGAAGCGGGCTGGTCAGGAACGACACATTCAGGACCGTTGGCGGGTTTGCGAGCGAGTGCAGGCAGGCGTTGGTGATCGTCTGCTGATCGTGGTCGCTGGCCCAGCGGTCGATCAGTATGGGCGGCACGCTCGTCGCGATCGCAAGCCTCTCGCGTTCGTTCTCGGGGAGTTYGATGCCGACGAGATCGCGCGAGCCGGAGGCGAGAGGTACGGATCGGCGGTCGYTGTTCCAGGGGCCGGTCCGGTCGCCGACGGATGCGTTGACTCGGCGGAGCACCGCGTTGACGAGGTTGCCAGCGCCCGGGCGGAGCCTGCGTTTGGCCCATTCGACGGATTGGTCCAGCGCGGCGTGTGGCGGGATCCGATCGAGCAGCAGGAGTTGGGCGGCTCCGAGGATCAGGATCGCTTGCAATGCGGGTTCGAGTTCGCGGAAGGGGCGGCTCAGCCCTTCTTGGATTAGGTATTCGAGCGTGAGCCATCGGCGGATGGAAGCGTCGTAGAGCGCGTGGGCGAGGGCGGCGTCTCGGGCATCGAGGGATGAGGTGTCGAGGTCGATTGGCTCGATCTCTGGGAACCGGGCGGCTTGTTGTGTGAGAACCTCGGCGACGAGTTCGCGCGCCGAGGTCGGGGCCGTCGTATCTTGTCGGGGGCGTCGGCTTCGTCTTGGTGGTCGTTTGGGGTCGGGCACGGGGCGAGTCTAGCAACGCAATAGGAGCGGTATGTCGATCGGAACCAACCAACCAGATCAGATTAGCGCGGGCCGGCTTTCGAGTCTTGGGCTGCTCGGGACGATGCGGATCCGCAAGAAGCTTGTGGTTCTGCACACGCTGTTTTCGGTGATCCTTGGAGTGGTGCTCTTGTTCACGCTTCGGCCCGGGGCGTCTGCGGTTGTGAGCCGGGCTGAGATGAATCAGGCGCACACCGCGGTTGCGATTCTGAGCGCATCGGGTTGGACGGGCATTGATGAGGCGTTGCCAGCAGCGATTGGCGAGATAGACGGGTTGACATACCGGGTTGGCGGTGCTGAAGAACTGGGATTGTCGCTGGATGTGTTAGAGGCAGCCGCGGGGCAGCCGGGGGTCTCGGTGCCGAACGGGCAGTCGAAGGCTGGCGGTTCGGTTGCGATGCAGATCGAGCGGGTTGGCGGTGGTGAGCCGGTGTACATCGTTGTGACCGCGCTGATCCCCGAGGCTCGGCAAGCGGTGCTGGAGCTGTACGCGTTTACGGCGGTCGTGATTCTTGCGATGTACGGCTTGATCGCGGCGTTKCNTNMKWYSKWTSTNTTGCCTCAGAATATCTACGGCCCGATCGCGCGGATGCTCGAGGCCGACGATGCGGTGCAGGTGGGKGATGCGGATCATGAGATCATTCCCGAGGAGCACATCCCAGCCGACGAGATCGGTTCGATCATGCGTTCGCGGAACGAGACGGTGCGTTCGATGCGTCAGCACGAGCGGGACCTTGCCGATGCGCTTGGACGGTTTGAGATTGTGGCTGCGGACCTGACGCGGAAGAATCACCTGCTCGAAAACGCACAGCGGAATCTTGCGGACTCGGATCGGCTTGCGAGTCTTGGGATGTTGTCGGCGGGGATCGCACACGAGCTGAACACGCCGTTGACGGTGGTGAAGGGGCTTGCCGAGAAGCTCGATCGCAGCGGGGGGCAGGGGCTTTCGCAGGAGGAGACTCGGCTTTTGGTGCGGGTTGTGGGCCGGCTTGAGCGGCTGGGCGAGAGTTTGCTCGATTTTGCGAGGGTAAGGCCGCCGCAGACGAAACCGGTGAAACCAAGAGAGATTGTGGACGAAGCCATCACACTCGTGCGTCTTGATCGCGACGCCAAGGTTGTGCAGATCGAGAACACGGTCGATGCGGGGCTTGTGATCGCGTGCGATGCGGACCGGMKMGWKSMGGYRWYWGKKRASCTGAYMCRYWWSKMGRKWRWYSCSKYGSRGRTKMGCKMSRYCGGCGGTGAGATCGAGATTGCGGGCGAACTCTTTGAGCGCGATGGTGCGGAGTGGGTGAGTCTGCGGGTGATTGATGATGGGCCGGGGATTGCGCCGGAATTGATCGAGTCGCTGTTTGAGCCGTTTGTCTCGACGAGGCTTGATGCTAGGGGGACGGGGCTTGGGCTTGCGGTTGCGGAGGGGATCGTTCGTGAGCACGGCGGGGTGATCGTGGCGCACAACCGTGCGACGACGCGGGGTTCGGTGTTTGAGATTGTTTTGCCGGTGGTGCCTCCGGGCGAGGGGTGCAGCGGGGGTCGGGTTGACGGTGGTGTTACAGTGAGACGACCGGGCAGAGATGAAGAGGAGCGGCAGGACGATGGTTGAGCGCAAGGAAGGGACAACCCAGCCCACGATTTCGCTGGATGTCGCGGTGCTCGATGACGATGCGGACTTTCTGGAGTTTGTGTCGGTGGTGCTCGATGATCTTGGGCACGCGGTGCGGACCGCATCTCGGCCCGATGAGTTGATCGCGCTGTGCGAGGCATCGCTGCCGGATGTCGTGCTGCTGGACATGAACATGGGTCGGCACACGGGTCAGGAAGTGCTGGCGCAGATCCGCCAGAAGTGGCCGAGATTGTGCGTGATTGTGGTGACGGGGTATCCGTCGATGGACACGATGCGGGAGACATTCAAGAGGGCCGCGTTTGACTATCTCGCCAAGCCTTTTTCTGCTGAGCAACTCGCCGGGGTGCTGGTTCAGGCTGCTGAGGCGTTTGGGCTTGGGCTTCGGCCGCAGGATCGGCTCCGCAACGAGCTTGGTCGGCAGATCCGGCTTGCGCGGGCGGATCGGGGCTGGACGCTCAAGGAATTGTCCGAGACATCGGGTGTGAGCGTGAGCCAGCTCAGCTCGATCGAGCGTGGCACGCRCCTGCCGAGCCTTGATTCGCTGATCMGGGTTTCGACGGCACTGGGCCAGAAGCCCTCGTTGTGGCTCGATTCGGCTGGGTTCTGATCGATCTGATTGCAGGATGGTGCTTGCCCAAGTTGACTCGGGGGTGCTCGTGGGCTTTGGTCATGGACGATGACCTCGGTTTCTACAACCCCTCGCCCGCCAGAGTCGGCCCAAGCCAAGAGCACGAGGCCGCGCGCGCTGCTGTTTACATCGTTTGAGCCCAGCGGCGACGACCACGCCTCGACGGTGATCGCTGAGCTTAAGCGTCGGCACCCGGATGTGAAGATTTACGCTTGGGGTGGGCCGAGGATGGCAGCGGCGGGCGCCCAGGTTGTCGAACAAACGGGCAAAGACGCGGTGATGGGTGTGCCGGGGCTTGCCAAGATTCAGGAGCACCGCAAGATCAACGAGCGCATCGAGGCGTGGATGGATGCCAACCCGATCGCGGCGCACATCGCGGTGGATTCGCCAGCGGCGAACTTTCCGATCTGCAAGCTCGCCAAGAAACGGGGCATCCGGGTGGTGCATCTTGTGGCGCCGCAGGTGTGGGCGTGGGGGAAGTGGCGTGTGAACAAGCTGCGCCGGCTGACGGATCTTGTGTTGTGTTTGTTGCCGTTTGAGGAGAAGTGGTTCGAGGAGCGCAATGTGCCGGCCAAGTATGTCGGGCACCCGCTGTTTGATCTCTCGCTGGATCACGAGGCGCTTTCTGCGTCGGCGGCGAAGATGCCGGTGGGTTCGCCCAAGATCGCGCTCTTGCCCGGCTCTCGGCCCAAAGAACACGAGCGGAACTTTCCGCTGCTTCTTGAGAGCTTTCGACGGCTCAGGCAAGACCGGCCGGGCGCGGTGGGCGTGGTCGCGGCGACGACGCCAGAGGTCGCAAAGATCCTGCGGGCGCAGGCCCAGACGCTCGGCGGCTGGCCCGAGGGGCTTGCGGTTGAGATTCACAACACGGATGCGGTTGTGACATGGTGCGATCTGTCGCTGGTGGTGAGCGGGACGGTGACCTTGCAGATCGCCCGTCAGCAGAAGCCGATGGTGATCGTGTTCAAAACGGGTAGGTTGTTCTACGAGTTGTTTGCCAAGTGGTTGCTGACCGCGCCGTTCTTTACGCTTCCAAACCTGATCGCGGGTCGTGAGATTGTGCCCGAGCTTGTGCCACACTTTGGTGATGCCGAGCCGATTGTGCAAGAGGCGACGAGGCTGATCGAAGATGAGTCGTACGCGCAGCAGCAGCGGGATGATCTCGGAAAAGTGACGCAGCAGTTCGAGGCGATGGACACATGCGTCCTCGCGGCAGATGCGATCGAACGCATCGCGGGGCTTAAACTGTCAGCGCCTGCGTCGTAATCCTCGTGCCACTGACCTGTCTTCGGGTCAGTGCTTTCCGCAAAGCATGACAGAGCACACAAGAGCACTGACCTGCGGACAGGGCAGTGGCACAGCCGCTCTAGAACTCGAACTTTGTTTTGACTGGTGTTACGCAGATCGCAGCGACGGCGTTGCCGATGCGCTCGTCGATGGGTGTGATGCGGATCGATGGGCTTCGGATGGGTAGTGATTTGTCGAGCCATTTGTGGACCGCGATCTGGAGGTCGTGCCGGGCTGTGTCTTCGTTGGTTGCAAAGAGGATGAGGATCGAGGCGGCGTGGGCGATGGCGGTTTCTTTGGCGAGCTTTTTGATGTCGGTCGCGGGTGCGAGGACGACGCCGGTGGTGTAGGCGGTGTTTGGGATTGGGACGCCTGAGACGAACTCGTATTGGCCGCAGACCTTGAGTTCGAGCCAGAGGGCGTCTTCTGGGTTGGTGCCCTCGACTTTGGCGGCTTGTTCGGCGACGGGGGCGAACAGGCCGCCGGCGAGTTCGTGCTCGCGCTTGTCGATCTCGACCAGATCGACCACGGGCTGGCCCGGGTCTTCGGTCAGCACGAGGTCGCAGCGTTCTCGCTCGGAGTTCTTGGCTCGGCGTTTTTTGGGCGTTGGAAAGGGGAACTCACGCCAGACCCCAAAGCCGGCGGCCCGGAGGCCGGATTCGAGGATGGGGTGGATGGTGGTCTCATCAAGCCCATCGACACCCACGACGGCGTCTTCCGCCCTGAGCCGGGCGTTCKCGCGCAGGATGGATTCTGCGATATGATCGGCGATCTGGTCGATGGTCCACACGGCTATTTAGGGTATCGGATGGGTGGGTGTTGCACGGCGGGCCAAGATCGGCGATGATCTGGACCTCACACATCCATTCGCGGCAAATCTGCAGCGGGGCAACTCAGACAAGGACATAGATCCATATGGACGGACTGAACAATTTCATTGGAGCACTAAATGGTATTCTGTTCTCTGATTACACGATCTATGCGCTGCTCTTTACGGGTGTGCTCTTTACGGTGTGGTCAGGCTTTGGGCAGTACCGGGCGCTCACGCACGGCGTGGCTGTGGTGCGAGGCAAGTACGACGACAAGAACGCCCCGGGAGCGATCAACCACTTCCAGGCTCTTTCGGCTGCGTTGTCGGCGACGGTTGGGCTTGGCAATATCGCGGGTGTAGCTGTTGCGGTGGCGCTTGGTGGGCCGGGGGCGATTTTCTGGATGTGGGTCATTGGTGTTCTTGGTATGTCGCTCAAGATGACCGAGGTGACGCAGTCGATGCTCTACCGGAATACTGAGGACCCGGACAACCCGCACGGCGGGCCGATGTTTGTGGTGAAGAAGGGCTTTGCCAAGTGGGGGCTTGGGCCGCTTGGGACAGCCATCGGCGGTCTCTTTGTGGTGACGCTGATTATCTCGGCGATCACAGGCGGCAACATGTTCCAAGCTTGGAATGTGGCGGATATTACCTTCACATATTTCGAGGTGCCTCAGATTGTCACCGGTATTGTGCTGACAGTTGTTGTAGGCATGGTCATCATCGGCGGGATCAAACGGATCGGCGCTGTTGCTGGCCGGATTGTGCCGTTTATGTGTGTGACATACATGCTCGCTGCTGGGTATGTCATCGTGATGAACTTCGGCGAGATCCCCGCAATGCTCGGACTGATCGTCAAGAGTGGTTTGCCGCCGTTTCTTGGTGGAGAGAGCGCCAACCCTGAGGGCGCGTTCCTCGGCGGCACATTCGCATACGCAGCGATGTGGGGCATCAAGCGGGCGTTGTTCTCATCTGAGGCAGRKSMRRKWKCATCCCCRATCGCTCACTCGGCGGCCAAGACCAACGAGCCGGTCCGCGAGGGCGTTGTCGCCGGGCTTGAGCCGTTTATCGACACGATCGTGGTTTGCACGCTGACGGCCCTTGTGATTCTTTCGAGTGGTGCGTACAACCGCGGTGCGGAAGCGGAGTTTGTGGGAGTGACTCCACAAATTGTATTCTCTAGCGAAACCGCTGGAGCATTGTCACCCTCGACTCAGGCATCATCGTCGGAAGATAGTTGGACGCTCGCGGCAATCACTGCTCCTGACCGACAGCCGACCGCAGCCGATATCAAGAAGCAAGCTGAAAAAGGGGAAGAACTCCCGGATTGGAAGCGTGGAGATAGTGTATTTGCGTATGTGGTTGCGCAGCCGGGTGATCGCCGTATGGTTTTGTCCGGCACAATCAAAGTCGCCGATGGCTCTGCGACAATCAAGTTTGGTACTATTGAAGCGCGTGAGGGCGCGGCAGCTATCACGGGCATTTCTGCGGCAAGTGAGCTTTATCACGGCGCAAAGCCCGCCTGGAAGATCAGTGCTACCGATTTGCCGCGGATGTCCGACAGTGCTCGCAAGATCCGTCGGACATCTTCTGGCGAAGCGGGGTGGCGTGATAAAGAAACAATCTTCATGATTGTTGAAGCGGACTTCAATGCGGATACCGGCCGCGATCTTCGCAAGATTACGGGCAAGGTTAAGAAGAGYGAGTCTGAATCAGGAGATGTGAGTTGGAGTGTTGATTGGACTGCTCTTGAGTCCGAAATTGTGCCTTTGTTTAGAGTAAACGAAGACGAGGATGTAGACTTTGGGTTGTTCGGTGACTACGCCGGCGCGTCTATGACCGCGTATGCATTTGACCGGGTGACGCCGGGGCTTGGAATGGTCCTTGTYTCGGTTGCCGCGTGGCTCTTTGCGCTCTCGACCATGATTTCGTGGTCATACTACGGCGAGCAGGGCGTGTACTACTTCTTCGGCACGCGTGGCGAGAAAATTGCCAAGCCGGCGGTGCTGATTTATAAGCTCATATACTGTTTACTCATTCTGCTTACGACGGCGCTGGCGATGCCGATATTCGGTGAGAACGGCGACAAGGCGATCATCGGTACCGACACCGAGTTGGACATGTGGACGACGCTGGGTTTGGGTGTCATGCTCGTCGTCAATATTCCGATCATGTTAATTTTCGGCGCTCAGTCAATGAAGGCGTACCGCGACTACTTCAAGCGGATGGACGCCGGCGAAGATCCACCGCATGAGGCGCCTCCGATTACCGATGTGGTCGAAGGACATGATGTCGAGTAGTCGGTCGACAGCGATAATCTGAAATCAATCGCGGCTGAGCAGCAGTGCTCGGCCG